>NZ_RZOM01000805.1:0-2906 GCF_003999175.1 Mesorhizobium sp. M7A.F.Ca.ET.027.03.2.1
GATCAAGGCTTGCGGCAGGATGATCTTGCGCAAGGTTTGCAGTTTGTGCAGGCCAAGCGATGCCGCCCCTTCCCATTGCCCTCTTGGCACGCTCTCGATGGCGCCGCGCAGAATCTCGGCCTGATAGGCGGCGGTGTTGAGCGCAAAGGCAAAGACGCCGCAATTGAACGCGTCCTTGAAAAAGTCCCAGAGGCCGATCGACTGGAGCTCGACCCTGAACGAGCCCAATCCGTAATAGACGAGATAAGTCTGCACCAGCAGCGGCGTGCCGCGGAAGAAATAGACGTAGCAATAGGCGAGGCCGGACAGGATCCGGTTCTTGGACATGCGCCCATAAGCGACGGGCACCGACAGAATCGCGCCGAGCACCATCGATATAGAAACCAGCGCGAGCGTAACCCCAAGCCCGCTCAAATAGGCGGGCGCATATTTGGCGAAGAAAGCGGGATTCCAGGCAAGGAAGAGATAGCTGACGATGCCAATGCCGAACAAAATCCATAGGCAGACCAGCGCGTAACCGGCGATACGCCTGCGCGGCCAGCCGCGCGCCCGTGGCGGCGGACGTTCGACCATTGTGGCCGTGGCGCTCATCGCTGCGCCTCCTGCCGGCCAAGCGAGCGCAGAATAGCGCTGGTGGCGAAGGACGACAGGACGGCCAGGCCAAGAAAGACCAGCGAGGCGACACCGAAGAACAGGAAAGCATGCTTGGTGACGCGGGCGGCAATGCTGGCGTTACGCAGCGTCTCGGCCAGGCCGACGACCGACACCAGCGATGTGTCCTTGAGCAGGCTGAGCCAGCAGTTCTCCAGGCCGGGGAACGCGATGCGCAGCAGCTGCGGCACGATCACCTTGCGCATGGTCAGCCAGTTCGAAAGACCAATGGCATAGCCGCCTTCATACTGGCCTTTGGGAATGGCGCGGAAGGCCGAAAGAAAAACCTCGCTGGCATAGGACGAGAAGATCAGCGCAAGCACGATCATGCCGGCGACGAAGCTGTTGACGTCGATGGTGATGTCCGGCCGGAAATACCTGACGAGATGCTGCAGCAGGATCGGCATGCCGAAGAAGAACAGGAAAAGCGTCACCAGTTCCGGCAGGCCGCGAAAGACCGTGGTGTAGATGTTGGCGGCAAGGCGCAGCGAGGGTTCTTCGGACTGCTTGGCGAGGGCGATGAAAAAGCCGATCGTCAATCCGATAGGCAGCGTGGCAAGCGCAAGCGCAATGGTGATCAGTGCGCCATAGGCAATATCGTCAAGCCAGCCTTCGGGTCCCCAACTGAGAAGTGTCCATATGCTCTGGGCTGGCATCGACCGGTCTTATCTCCACGGCATTCCTGAGATGAATAGAAAGACGGCGGGGAAATTCCCCGCCGTCTTGACCTTTATCAGGACTCGGCGCCGTAGACGTCGAACTTGAAGTACTTGTCGTTGATTTCCTTGTATTTTCCATTGGCGCGAATGGCGTCGATGGCCGAGTTGAGCTTGTTGACCAGGTCGGTTTCGCCCTTGCGCACGGCAATGCCGGCGCCAGGCCCGAAGATCTCGACCGGCTGCGGCGACGGCTGGCCGAGGATCTTGCAGCAGGCGCCATCAGGCGAATCCAGAAACTGCTGCAGCACGACGATATCGTCCTCGATGGCGTCGAGACGGCCATTGGCAAGATCTGCCTGCTCCTCGGGGCTGCTCGGATAGCCCTTCACGGTGCTGTCGGTGTAGGTCTTCGAGGCATAGTTGAAATGCGTCGTGGTGGTGGCGACGCCGATGGTCTTGCCGGCGAGATCTTCCTTGGTCACGCCTTTCAGCGTGCTGTCCTTCGGCACGGCGAGCGCCGACGGCGTGTTGTAGTATTTGTGCGAGAAATCGACCTTTTCCATCCGCTCCGGCGTGATCGACATCGAGGCGACGATGGCGTCGAACTTGCCGGCCTGAAGGGCGGGAATGATGCCGTCCCAATCCTGCGCGACGAAGGTGCACTTTACCTTCATCTCATCACAAAGCGCCTTGGCGATGTCGATGTCGAAGCCTACGAGTTGGCCATCGGCGGTAAGGTTGTTGAAGGGCGGGTAGGCGCCTTCGGTGCCGATCCTCAGGGTCTTTTCCTGGGCCTGGGCGACGCCGAGCGTCAGCAGCGCGGCCGATGCGGCAAGCGCGATACGCAGTGAAATACGCATGATGGTCCTCTCTTTATGGTCCCGGCCGTCGTTCCGAACGGCTCTGTGGGGCGGTGCTTTTGACCGCCCGCTGGCGCGATACTCCCACTCTTTCCAAGAAAAAAGCAACTGCAAAACCGTAAAAATGGGCAAGGCTATTCTGCCGTTGCGTCAGCGCTCAAGCAACGAGCCCGGTGGTGCGCTCGATGAAGTCGGCTATCGATTTTGCATCGTCGAGATCGAATACCGGCAGCTGCGCGCCTTCAATCGCAAAATCGGCGGCGACAGCGACGATGTTGGGATCCTCCGCTGAAAGCGGCGTGCGGTCCTTCGCATCCAGCCGGCGGGTTTCGATCTTGCTGTGGGCTTCGCGCTTGTAGCCCTCGACCAGCACGAGGTCGCAAGGGGCAAGCCGCGACAGGACAGTCTCCAATGTAGGCTCGTCTTCGCCGCGCAGCTCGTGCATCAGTGCCCAGCGAACGCCGGAGACGATCGCGACTTCGGTGGCGCCGGCCTGCCGGTGGCGGAAACTGTCGGCACCCGGTTTGTCGATGTCGAAATCATGATGGGCGTGTTTCACCGTCGACACCTTCCAGCCGCGCCGGACAAGTTCGGTGACCAGCCTTTCGGTCAAAGTCGTCTTGCCGGAATTCTTCCAGCCGGTGATGCCGAAGACGCGTCTGTTCATGGCTTGATGCTCTGCAACAGACGCTCGGCAGACACAAGATCGTCCGGTTCGTTGATGTTGAAGAAAGGG
>NZ_RZOM01000806.1:0-2905 GCF_003999175.1 Mesorhizobium sp. M7A.F.Ca.ET.027.03.2.1
GTCGCGCATGGCCTATGTTTTCGGCACCTCGGCCTGCACCATGTCGTCGACCGCGGTGCCGGCCTTCGTCGACGGCGTCTGGGGTCCGTATTTCTCGGCCATGGTGCCGGGCCTGTGGCTGAACGAGGGCGGCCAGTCGGCAGCCGGTGCTGCTATCGACCATCTGGTGCGCATGCATCCCGCGGCTGGCGAAGCGACCGCCAAGGCGCAAGCCGAGGGGCTCAGCCTCAGCGCCTGGCTGTCATTGCAGGCGCAAGGCCGCAACGGGGCCGCAGCGACGCCGGCGCTGGTCGGCGGTATCCATGTGGTGCCGGAGTTTCTCGGCAACCGCGCACCTTTCGCCGACCCGGACGCGCGAGCGCTGATCGCCGGGCTCGATCTCGACACCAGCCTCGACAGCCTGGTCGGGCTCTATGTCGCCGGGGTCTGCGGGCTGGGCTATGGCGCGCGCCAGATCGTGCGGGCCGAGCATGACAAGGGCATTCCCGTCGACACCATCGTCGTCAGCGGCGGCGCCGGCCAAAGCCCGCTGGTGCGCCAGCTGCTTGCAGATACCACAGGCATGGTGGTGGTGGCCTCGACCTCGCCGGAACCGGTGCTGCTCGGCTCGGCGATGCTGGGCGCGGTCGCCGCCGGTGCCTACAAGGATCTGACGGGGGCGATGGCCGGCATGTCGGAACTCGGCGAGGTCTATCATCCCGATGCCACGCTGGCCGGCTGGCACGCCAAGCGCTTCGCGGCATTCGAGCTGCTGCAGCAGGCCAGCAAGGCGATCAGGGGTTGAAGCGAGCGATTCCTGTCTGGCTTTGTCAGGAGCGTCGCGAACACCGCTTGGCGGTTTAGCCGGAAGCTGGCAGCTTTGTCCTGTCGTGGATCCTCTAGCAGCATGGCAGTGCGACGAGGGCAGGGGGACAGGACCAGGGAGGCCCTATGGCAGACGATAAAGCGCCCGTGCCATTCGCATCGGACAGCGTGCCATGGACGGAATGGTCCGATGTGCCGCGCTTCGGTGTGCGCTACCGGCATCTGTCGCAGGCCGCCCTCGGCGAAAACCACCATGTCGGCGTGGCGATCGAGGAACTGCCGCCGGGCAAGCAGACGTCGCCGGCGCATTACCATATTTTCGAGGAAGAGCATGTCTTCATCCTCGAAGGGATGCTGACCGCTTATGTCGGCGACGCTGCCTACGCCATGAAGGCCGGCGACTACATCTGCTTTCCGGCTGGTGCTGCGGCGGGGCATTGCCTCATCAACACCGGCGACGCGCCGTGCCGCTATGTCATCGTCGGCGAGCGCAACCCGAATGACGTGGTCGTCTATACCGCCTCCAACAAGGTCCTGGTGCGGGCGCTGGGCAGGCGCGCGATCTTCGACCTCTCGGCAACCCGAACTTACTGGGACGGCGAGAACACCGGCCTTGCCGCCGGCGATCCGCTGCCGTCGGATGTGATGCCCGGTATCACCAAACCCCCAGCCGTGCCGATCCCGCCTGTCGCCAGCGATGCCGTCGAATGGAAGGTCGAGGGCGAAGGCCCGCGGTTCGGCGGCCGGTCCAGGCATCTGACCTATGCGGCTTTGGGACGACCAGACTATCATGTCGGCATGCTGATCGAGGCGCCGGCCCCCGGCATGCGCCTGGCGCCCAGGCACTACCACATGCTCGAAGAGGAGCACGCGCTGATCCTGGAAGGGCAGGTGACGCTGCTGCTTGGCGAGGAGCGTCACGAGATGAAGGCCGGCGATTATGTCTGCTTTCCCGCCGGCCTGGCGGTCGGGCATTCCTTCCTCAACAGCGGTACGGAACCGTGCCGCTATCTGATGATCGGCGAGAAAAATCCCAACGAGGTCTGCGTCTATCCCGATTCCAACAAGATGGCGGTCGACGCCTTGCGCCGGCGCGACGGCATTTTCGACATGGGAGCGGTGAGGCGGTACTGGGACGGCGAGGCATAGAACTGGCGTTTCGCTATCCAATAGCCGCGCTCTAAACGCAGGAAACCGTTCGGAGATGACCGTTATTGCTACTGTACCTGGGTGACGCTAGTCTGGTTCGGGCACTCCAACCGGGGAGTTGGCGGGGAATGCTCCTGCCATTCTTGCGATGGCCTTCACCCTATCACCGTCGCCGCCTTGGCAGGCTGAGATGGGTGGCCTTGTTTGCGCCGTTCATTCTGTTGTCGGGCTATATCTCTATGGCTTCATCGGCATTCGGTTTGATACATCTCTCTCGGTGCTGAGGCGCCTTGCGGCATTCCCGAACTGCACTGCCGCCCGTGCCGTTGGCCTCGCCTCTGCGCATAGGGGCGAACCTGGCTATTGGCCGACTCACGATGCCGACCATGACGGCATAGCCTGCGAGCCCTGGCACGGGACAAGCTCTAGTGGCATCCGGGTCCATCGCTACTCGCGTACCGGCCCATAGCCTTGCCCTGGCCTCAAAGCTCCTTCTCCGCCAGCTCCCTGAATTCGTCGGGCACGGAGCGCGCGGCCTCCAGTGCCACCGTGCCGTAGCCCACCGCCTGTTTGCCAAAGCGTTCGCGGATCTTGTCGATGGCGCGGTCGGCGTCGAAGCGTGCCAGGCCTTTTCGGGTGCCCGGCCGGCGTTTCTCGTCGGCGAGGCCGAGCGGCAGTTCGAGCTGCAGCTCGAAGCTTTCCTCAAGATACGACACCGAGATCGCCAGCAGCGAGATCGTTCTTTCGTGGGGGTTGTCGGCGAGGACGCCGCGCACCAGATCGCCGGCGATCTCGGCCAGCATCGCGGTCGCCGAGATCGGCTGGTCAAGCGTGATCGAGCGCGTGACGGCGCTGAGATCGGCAAAGCGCACGCGTACCGTCACCGTGCGGCCGGGCCGCGCCTTGGCGCGCAGCCGGCTGGCGACACGGTCGGCCAGATGCAGCAGAGTGG
>NZ_RZOM01000807.1:0-2901 GCF_003999175.1 Mesorhizobium sp. M7A.F.Ca.ET.027.03.2.1
GTCTTCGCCGATGTGCGCGGGACGAAAATCCCAGTCGATATCAGTTCCCTGCCCTTCACACCCCATCGCTACCGCAAAGGATGATCTCAATGGCAACGACCTATTTCACATCGGATCACGAGTGGCTCCGCGTCGAGGGCGGCATCGCCACGGTCGGCATCACTGATTACGCGCAGGAGCAGCTCGGCGACCTCGTCTTCGTCGAACTGCCGGAGACCGGAAAAAAATTGACCAAGGGCGACACCGCCGTCGTGGTCGAATCCGTCAAGGCGGCATCCGATGTCTATGCACCGGTCGATGGCGAGATCACAGAGGCCAACGGCACGCTGTCGTCGGATCCGTCACTGGTCAACTCGGCCGCAACAGGGGCCGGCTGGCTGTGGAAGATGAAGCTTGCCGACGAAAGCCAGCTCTCTGGCCTCATGGATGAGGCCGCCTACAAAGCCCATATCGGTTGATATCAGGACTTATTGACATGACCGCAGCACCCTACCCCTTCTCGGCCCGCCATATCGGTCCCGGCCTCAACGACACCAGGGCGATGCTGGCCGCCATCGGCGTGCCCTCGATCGAGACACTGATCAGCCAGTCCGTACCGAAGTCGATCCGGCTCGATCGGCCGCTTGCCCTACCAGCACCGGCGAGCGAAGCGGAAGCGCTGGCCGAACTCTCGGCTGTCATGTCGGGGAATACGGTGCTGAAAAGCTTCATCGGCGCCGGTTATCACGGCGTCCATGTCCCGCCGGTTATCCAGCGCAATCTGTTCGAGAATCCTGCCTGGTACACGGCCTACACGCCCTATCAGGCAGAGATCAGCCAAGGCCGGCTCGAAATGCTGTTCAACTTCCAGACGCTGGTCACCGAATTGACCGGCCTGCCGGTGGCCTCGGCCTCGCTGCTGGATGAGGCAACCGCCGTGGCCGAAGCCGTCGGCATCGCCTTGCGCCACCACCGTGACAAGCGAACCAAGGTCGCACTTGCCGGCACGCCGCATCCGCAAACGCTGGACGTGGTGCGCACCCGTGCCGAGCCGCTCGGCATCGAGATCGATGGCGAAACGATCGACGACAACACCGCCGCCCTGCTTGTCTCCTGGCCGGATACATTTGGCATCTATGGCGATCACAAGGCAGCGATCGAAAAGGCGCGCGCGACCGGGGCTATCGTCGTCTTCATCGCCGACCCGCTCGGCCTGACGCTGACCGACGCGCCGGCCAAGCTCGGCGCCGACATCGCCGTCGGCCCGATGCAGCGTTTTGGCGTGCCGATGGGCTTTGGCGGCCCGCACGCGGCCTATTGCGCCGTCTCCGACAGGCTCACGCGGTTGATGCCCGGCCGCCTGGTTGGCCAGTCTACCGACAGCAAGGGCCGGCCTGGGTACCGGCTTGCCTTGCAGACGCGCGAACAGCATATCCGCCGCGACAAGGCGACCTCCAACATCTGCACCGCGCAGGCGTTGCTCGCCAACATGGCGACTGCCTATGCCATCTGGCACGGCCCCGCCGGGCTGCAGGCGATTGCCGGGCGCATCCACACGCTGGCCAATCGTCTCGCCTCCGGGCTCAAAGCAGCAGGTATCTCCGTGCTCGGTTCAAGCCGCTTCGACACGGTGACGGCGGAGGTGAAGGGCAAGGCAACTTCGATCGCCACTGCGGCTGAAAAGGGTGGCAGATTGCTGCGTGCCGTCGATGCCGACCATATCGGCATTGCCTTCGACGAAACTTCGACCGAGGCCGATCTCGACGCAATAGCGGCCCTGTTCGGCGCCAAGGCTGGTGTCTCCGCCGACAGCACGGTGCCCGGCAAGCCGCGCGGCAAGGAGTTCCTGACCCAGCCTGTTTTCCACGAAAACAAGTCGGAAACCGAGATGATGCGCTTCCTGCGCCGGCTGGCCGACAAGGACCTGGCGCTCGACCGCGCCATGATCCCGCTGGGGTCCTGCACCATGAAGCTCAACGCCGCCGCCGAGATGATGCCGGTGAGTTGGCCGAGCATTGCCAATCTGCACCCTTTTGCCCCGGCCGCGCACTCGACAGGCTACCGTGCCATGATCGGTGAGCTGGAGGACTGGCTGTCGGAGATCACCGGCTTCGACGCCGTCACCTTGCAGCCCAATGCCGGGAGCCAGGGCGAATATGCCGGCCTGCTCGCCATCCGCGGCTATCACCGCTCACGCGGCGACAACCACCGCACCGTCTGCCTGATCCCCTCCTCGGCGCATGGTACCAATCCCGCGAGCGCGGCGATGGCCGGCATGAACGTCGTCGTCGTGCGCTGCACCGAAGACGGCAACATCGACATGGACGACATGAAGGCCAAGGCGACTGAGCATGCGCAAAATCTCGCGGCGCTGATGTTCACCTATCCCTCGACGCATGGCGTGTTCGAGGAAGGCGCACGCGATCTCTGCGCACTAATCCATGAGCATGGCGGCCAGGTCTATTTCGACGGTGCCAACCTCAACGCGCTGGTCGGGCTTGCCCGTCCCGGCGACATTGGCGCCGATGTCTGCCACATGAACCTGCACAAGACCTTCTGCATACCGCATGGCGGCGGCGGACCCGGCATCGGGCCGATCGGCGTCAAGGCGCATTTGAAGCCGTATTTGCCCGGCCATGTCACCGAAGGCTCGGCGCACGCCGTCTCCGCCGCCCCCTTCGGCAGCGCCTCGATCCTGCCGATCACCTGGATGTATATCCGCATGATGGGCGCCTCGGGCCTGAAGCAGGCGACCGAAACGGCGATCCTGTCCGCCAACTATATCGCGACGCGGCTCGGTGCGCATTTCCCGGTGCTCTACAAGGGCAGGCAGGGACGCGTCGCGCATGAATGCATCCTCGACACCCGCGTGCTCAAGGAGAGTGCAGGCATCAGTGTCGACTATGTCGCCAAGCGCTTGAT
>NZ_RZOM01000808.1:0-2898 GCF_003999175.1 Mesorhizobium sp. M7A.F.Ca.ET.027.03.2.1
GCAGTGGGCAGGTTCTTGGCGCAAATCGTCGTGCCTTCGAGCGGATCGAGCGCGATATCGACGGCCGGACCTTTGCCGGAGCCGACTTCCTCGCCGATGTAGAGCATCGGCGCCTCGTCGCGCTCGCCTTCGCCGATCACCACAGTGCCCTTGATGGCAAGCCGGTTGAGTTCCTGGCGCATGGCGTCGACTGCGACCTGGTCGGCCGCCTTTTCGTCGCCGCGCCCGCGCAGCCTGGCGGCCGCGACGGCGGCTCGTTCGGTGACGCGCACCAGTTCCATGGTGAGTATCCGGTCAAGGCCGGCGACGATGTTCTGGGCCACATTCATCTGGTGATTTCCTCGTTGGCAATGCGGCCTCCCGCCGGAGGCGGGCCTGTTTTGTCAAACCAGCATGACAACGGCAAGACCTACTGAGGATTTTATCGAATAACCAACAATACCAATCGGTTAAGCCGCATCCTGAAACGATACTGGCCCGATCGCCGTGCGCCGGGCCAGTCTCAAAACGGTAAAAATGGCGGCGTTCGCGGCCTAGAAAACCGCGAGGTATTTGAGCAGTGAAATGATGCCGATGATGATGACGATGACCTGAACTATCTGTCTCATCCGGCCATCGAGCGGCAGGCGTTGAACCAGATAGAGAACGAGGATGATGACGAGGAATGTGATCAGGATGCCGATCAATGCTGATGAAGCCATGGTGCCCTCCTTAAAAGTGATTTGCTGAAAACAAGAGAGTGGGCCGGAAGCCCGGCCCTATCGCGCTGCGGTCAATACCAGCGGCGGGAGGTATCGTTCGTCGATTGACCAATGGCGAAGCCGGCCAGAAAGCCGAGCAGGCCGATCACGCCGACCAAAGCTGTCGTCGTACCTGGATTTTCACGCGCGACCTCCGAAACAGCCTGAGCCTGGCTGCGCAGCTGTTGCGCCGTACGCGAAGCGCGGCTCGCGGCCGTGTCGTACAACTCGGACGCCTGTTCGCCGGCGTCGTCGAGCATCTCCGCGCCCCGCGCCGAAATGCTCTTGTTGATCTTGGTAATCTCCTTGCGCAAATCGGCAATCTGCTTTTCCAGCGTCTTCTGGATGTCGTCGATATTAGGGGTGTCGGACTTGTTGGTATCGGCCATGAAGCGGTTCCTCTGGTTGCTGACCAAGAGAACGGCGACGACACCAATTCGTTCCCGCGTGGCGGCTGTCCCCACCAGACCAGACCTCAATGCCTGCGGGATTCCTGTCCCGCAGGGCCTATCGGGCGAAAGCTACCCTGCCCGCTCGATGCGGATGACCTGCGGCTTGTCGGTCAGATGGCCATCCTTGGTGATGCCATCGACGGCCTTGCGCACAGCAGCCTCGGTCGTCTCGTGGGTGACGAGGATCACCGTCTTCTGTGCCGCCGCCTCGCCATTGACCGCGTGCTGGACGATCGATTCCAATGAAATGTCATTATCGGCCATGCGCTTGGCGATTGCCGCGAAAACGCCGATGCGGTCATGCACGGTCAACCGGATGAAATAGCCGCCGGCATGGCTGCGCATCTGCGCCTTCTTGTAGGGTTTCAGCTCCTTCGCCGGCCGTCCAAAGACCGGACCATGCTGGAAGCCTGGCCGGCTCTTGGCGATGTCGGCGATGTCGCCGATGACGGCCGAGGCGGTGGCGTTGCCGCCGGCACCGGGGCCTGACAGCAGCAGTTCGCCCAGAATGTCGGTCTCGATCGCCACCGCATTGGTGACGCCATGCACCTGCGCGATGACCGATGCCGTCGGCACCATCGTCGGATGCACGCGCTGCTCGATGCCGCTCTCGGTGCGCTGGGCGACACCCAGCAGCTTGATCCGGTAGCCAAGATCGGCGGCCGCGCGGATGTCGGCCTGGGTGATGTTGGAGATACCTTCCATATAGATGTCGTTGGCGGCGATCCTGGTGCCAAAGGCAAGGCTGGTCAGGATCGACAGCTTGTGCGCGGTGTCGTGGCCCTCGATGTCGAACGTCGGATCGGCTTCGGCATAGCCCAGCCGCTGCGCGTCCTGCAGGCAAGCATCGAACGAGATGCCCTCGGCCTCCATGCGCGTCAGGATGTAGTTGCAGGTGCCGTTGAGGATGCCGAATACGCGGGTGACCGAATTTCCGGCCATCGCCTCGCGCATGGTCTTGATGACGGGAATGCCGCCCGCCACCGCCGCCTCATAGTTGAGCAGAACACCCTTTTTCTCGGCGATCTCGGCCAGCGCCACGCCATGCTTGGCCAGCAGCGCCTTGTTGGCGGTGACGACGTGACGGCCGGCTTCGAGTGCCGCTTTCACCGACGAGCGCGCCGGGCCCTCGTCGCCGCCGATCAGTTCGACGAACACGTCGATTTCTGCGGTCTGCGCCATCTTGACCGGATCGTCGAACCACTTTGCCGAGCTCAGATCGACGCCGCGATCGCGCTTCTGGTCGCGCGCCGAGACGGCGGTGACGATCACGTCACGGCCGCACTGGCGGGTCAGTTCCACCGCTTTGTCGCGCAGCACGCGCGCCACCGACGCGCCAACGGTGCCGAGGCCGGCAATTCCAACACGCAATGCTTCAGCCATGTCCGGCGACGTCCCTCAAAGTCAGATCGAATTTGCGTGCGGCAAGCTTACCGGTGAGCGGAGAGCGGCACGACATTGTTGGGCTGCTTGGCGCTGGTCGACAGGAAGCGCTTGATGTTGCGCGCCGCCTGCCGGATCCTGTGCTCGTTCTCGACCAGAGCGACGCGCACGAATTCGTCGCCATGCTCGCCGAAGCCAACACCGGGCGCCACGGCCACGTCGGCATGTTCGATGAGCAGCTTGGAGAATTCGAGTGAGCCGAGATGTCGGAACGGCTCCGGGATTGGCGCCCAGGCGAACATCGATGCCGCCGGCGCCGGACT
>NZ_RZOM01000809.1:0-2896 GCF_003999175.1 Mesorhizobium sp. M7A.F.Ca.ET.027.03.2.1
AGCATGTTGTTTCCATTGAAGGCCAACTGGCGGAGGAACCCTGGATTGCTGCCCGCAACGCCGCCGTGCTGACACTGCTCTACGGCTCCGGCCTGCGCATTTCCGAGGCGCTTGGCCTCGCCGGCGCCGATCTGGCGTCGGCGGCCGACACGGTGCTTCGCGTCACCGGCAAGGGCGGCAAGACGCGCCTGGTGCCGGTGCTGCCGGTGGCGCTCAGGGCGATCGCCGAATATCGCCGGCTCTGCCCCTACCATCTCGACCCCAAGGGCCTGTTGTTTCGCGGCGCCCGCGGCGGTCCGCTCAACCCGGCCATCGTCCAGCGCGACATGGCCAAGCTGCGCTCGGCGCTCAACCTGCCCGATACCGCGACGCCGCATGCGCTGCGCCATTCCTTCGCTACGCATCTGCTCGGCCGCGGCGGCGATTTGCGCACCATCCAGGAACTGCTCGGCCACGCCAGCCTTTCGACGACGCAGATCTACACCGGCGTCGACACCGCGAGGCTGCTCGAGATTTACGAGCAGGCCCATCCACGGGCATGAACGCCAGTAGCGTCGCATAGTATCGGTGGCCAAACGTTCACCATTGGCCGAAAGCCTCCCCAACGTCGTCATCCCTGGGCGAAGCAGGAGCGAAGCTCCGTCGCGGAGACCCTGGGATCCATGCCGCGACCTTTGCCATGGAGTGCTGCGGAGCGGAATTCTGCACTGTTGCAGCGTTCCAGAGTCCCGGCATGGATCCTCGGGTCTGCGCCGCGTCGCTACGCTCCTTGCTCCGCCCGTGGATGACGAAGAAATGGGCGTTTCCGCTAATCATTGAGTCATGAGCACCATCGACGTCCGCTGAGGGCGATAGCCGGTCGAAGACAATTTCGCAGTACCAATTAACCGTTTTGCCGCTTTTCGGTTCTAGGAATGGGATCATGAAACGCGTCATCGCCATCGCCGACCGTGCAGCTTCCGTGTCGCTGAAGCTGCTCGTCGCGCTCAATGTTTTGTTCTTCCTGTCGTTTCTCGCCGTGCTGCTGTTCGCGGCCGGCAAGGCCCATGCCGAAATCTCGACCTGCACCGGCGCCGACATGCTGTCGGCCTTGCAGAAGAACGATCCGGCGACCTACCGCAAGATCGAAGCGGAAGCCGCCGCGACACCGAACGGCAAGGGCCTGTTGTGGAAGCTGGAAAAGCCCGGCGAGAAGCCGTCCTTCCTGTTCGGCACCATGCATATGACCGACCCGCGCGTCACCACGCTGCCTCCCGACGCGCAGAAAGCCTATGACGCCGCCGGCACCATCATCATCGAAACCACTGACGTGCTCGACAAGCAGAAGATGATGGTCGCGATGCTCAAGGAGCCGGACCTGATGATGTTCACTGATTCGACGACGCTGGCGTCGCTGCTGTCGCCCGACGATGCGGCGGCCATGAACGCCGCGCTCGACGCCCGCGGCATTCCTCCGGCAACGGTTGCCAAGATGAAGCCGTGGATGCTCTCGGCCATGATGGCACTGCCGGCCTGCGAACTCGCCCGTCAGTCAGGCGGCGCCCCGGTGCTCGATGTCAGGCTGGCGGAAGGTGCAAAGGCTTCCGGCAAGCCGGTGGAAGGATTGGAGACTGCTGAAAGCCAGTTGCGCGCCATGGCCTCGCTGCCGCTGGCGTTTCACATGAAGGGCCTCGTCGACACGCTGAAGCTCGGCGATAAGATCAACGACATCAACGAAACCATGATCGTGCTCTACCAGCGCGGCGACACCGGAATGTTCTGGCCGCTGTTTCGCGTGGCCATGCCGGAAGGCACGGACGACCCCGCGGGCTATGCGGCGTTCGAGGAAACCATGATCACCAGCCGCAACAAGGTGATGGTCGAGCATGCCGAACCGATCCTTGCCAGGGGCAACGTCTTCATGGCGGTCGGCGCCCTCCACCTTCCCGGCCCCGAAGGCCTCGTCGAGGACTTCCGCAAGGCCGGTTACACCGTCACGCCTGTTGGACTTTAAGCTACTTCAGTTTACTTCGCCAGGATCTGGGCCAGCATCGCCGGAACGATGATCCGGTGAAACGGCATGATGATCGCAAGATAGGCGCGCCCGAGCCAATTGTGCGTCTTGACGATCGTCGTCGCGGCCACCTCTTGCCGGCCCGTGCCGAGATCCCTGACTTCGACCAGGACACGGAAATCGAGATGCCGGTCGTCGAGGCCAAGCACAACCTTGCCGGGAAACTGGCTGATGAGCGGAAATATCCCGATCCGGCCTGACGGCAACACTGTAGTTTCCAGGCCCGTCTTCAGCCGGAACGGCTTGACGGCAAGGTTGCGCAGCGCCATGAGCCTGCCGACCCAGGGCGGCATTCGCCCCAGGGCGCGTTCCGCCGCGCCGAGTGCCGTTAAAGAAAGACCCTGGGTGATCAGCACAAAGCGGTCGGCGAACTGGGCTCCGGCGAGAACATCGCAGTGATTCGGGACAAACTCTGCTATGGGATTCGTCACGACAAAAATCCTCCGGAAAAACCCATAGTAGGCACCAACTTGGCGCGTTGCGTGGCGAAACAACGCCATTCCGGCTCCGGAACGGCGGGATTGTCCTTGTTTTTGGCGTTTTCCAACCCTAGCGTGAAACCAGTTCAATGATTGCGCGTTATATGGTGTTGATTGATATTTTTCATCCACGGAGGACACTTTTATGGCGAACGCACCGAATCCAAACGACCCGTTCAATCCCAACACCACCAACACCACCATCAAGCAGAGCGGTGGCGGCGGTAGTGGCTGGCTGATTGCGCTGGTCGTCGTTATTCTGGCGGTTGTCGCGGATTATGTTTTCGGAAGGAGTGGTGAGCACCCGGCGCCACCGCTCTGCTTGATGGTGGTGTTGGTGGTGTTGGGATTGAACGGGTCGTTT
>NZ_RZOM01000080.1:0-10738 GCF_003999175.1 Mesorhizobium sp. M7A.F.Ca.ET.027.03.2.1
GTTCCAGCGGAGTGAGACGTTGGCGTTCCCTGGAACACCCCTCATCCGTCGCCTGCGGCGACACCTTCTCCCACAGGGGGAGAAGGAAGAAACTTGCCACTCACCCATTCACCGCCCGGCTATCCCTAGGCGCCTCGTCCCTCTCCGTCAGCCCATAATCCCTCACCACATGGGCGATGCGCAATCGGTAGCCGGTAAAGATACCGCCACGGCCGGCCTTCTGCGCCTGCCGGTGTTCCTCGGTGTTGCGCCAGGCCTTCACGGCTTCCTCGTCGCGCCAGAATGACAGCGACAGGATGCGGTTCGGATCGGCCAGGCTCTGGAAACGCTCGATGGAAAGAAAGCCGTCGATGCCGTCGAGCAGTGGACGCAGGTCCGCGGCGATGCTCAGATAGGCGTCGCGCCGGCCTTCCGCCGGCTCGACTTCGAAGATGACGGCAATCACGGCAGCACCAGTTTCGCGTGCGGGCCTGAGGCCAGTTTCAGGAACATGCGATCCTCCTTCAGGATGAATCTCTCGCGCTTGGCGAATTCGTAGTTTGCCTTGCCGGCGGGATCGGCGGCAAGCCGGGCGCGATAGGCTTCGTAGGCCGCCAGGCTCTCGATGTTGTAGGCGGCATACGCGGTCGTCGCCGAGCCCTCATGCGGCGCGTAGTAACCGATCAGATCGGCGCCGCAGCGTGGAATGGCCTGGCCCCAATTGCGCGCATACTCCTCGAAGGCCGCCTTGCCGAACGGGTCGATCTCGTAGCGGATGAAGCAGGTGATGGTCATTGTGGTCTCCTTGGGGTGCGTCGATAGTTCGAGCGGCATCGAAACGTTGTGTCGTCTGGTCTGCTAGGGCTGCCAGAAGGACTTCGCGCATTCGCGGCGCACGTCTTGCCGCGCTAGCCCAAGATCGCGCAGCTGATGATCATCGATCTCGGCAAGGTCCAGACGCTGCAAATGGCGGTCATACCAGCGGGCCAGCTGCCGCGAACGCAGCCAGCTGACGAACGGGAAGAATTGACGGCTGGGGAGCGGGGCTGAGGGGAAAGCGGTTCGTTCGGCCATCATCGTCTCCTTGATCTCACCTGAGAATAGTGATTATCTGACAAGAACGCTTCGATGAGGAACGAACTATGCGTGAAGGACCCGACATCGCCCGCATCGCCAGCCTGGTCGGCGACCCGGCACGGGCAAACATGCTGAATGCCCTGATGGGCGGCACGGCGCTGACGGCGAGCGAACTGGCGCTCGAGGCCGGCGTTTCGCTGCCGACCGCCAGCTCGCACCTGGGCAAACTGATGGAAGGTGGGCTGCTCACGGTGGCGAGCCAGGGCCGGCATCGCTATTACGGCCTCGCCGGACCGCAGGTGGCGGGCATGATCGAAGCCATCACAGGCGTCGCGGAAGCCGTCGGTCCAAGGCGTGTGCGCCCGGGTCCGCGCGATGGCGCCATGCGCGTGGCGCGCGTCTGCTACGATCACCTCGCCGGCGAGCAGGCGGTGGCGATGCTCGATCGGCTCGTCGCCAAAAACGTATTGGTCCGCGACGAACAGGAGATCAGGCTCGGGCCATCGGCGGCTTCGCATTTCGCGGCGATAGGCATCGACGTTTATACCAAGCCGCGCCGGCCGGTGTGCCGCGCCTGCCTCGACTGGAGCGTGCGCCGTTCGCACCTCGCCGGCACGCTGGGCGCCGCCATCCTCGAGAAGATCCTGGCCGAGAAATGGGCGCGCCGCGAGAAGGACAGCCGCGCGGTGATCTTCTCGCCGCCGGGTAGACAGGCGTTTGAGAGGGTGTTTCTGTCCTGAACGGGCGAAGCGTTAACCCCGCCTCAGAGCCTTGCCCTGCTTAAAGAAATCCGACCACGGATCGGCTTTCGCCAGCTGTTTCAGCGTAGTCTTGTCGCCGATCGGGAAAGCGTTCGGCGCCAAGCCGGCCTCGATCTCTGGCCACGTCACCGGCATCGACACCGTGGCGCCCTTCTTGGCGCGTGACGAATAGGGCGCGACCGTCGTCGAGCCCCTGCCATTGCGCAGATAGTCGACGAAGATCTTTCCCGTACGCGCTTTTTTCGACAGCGTCGCCGTGTAGCGGTCGGGGGCACCCTGCTCCAGCGCACGGGCAAAATCATGGGCGAAGGTTTTGACCTCCTCCCAATCCGACGCTGGTCTCAGCGGCACCATGACGTGAAAACCCTTGCCGCCCGAAGTCTTGACGAAATTCGGCAGCGACAGCTCGTCGAGCTTGCCCCTGATATCGAGTGCCGCCTCGCGGACCGCTTTCACGTCGACACCTTCATCGGGATCGAGATCGAAGATGATCTGGTCGGGCTTTTCGATCTCGTCGATCGTGCACCCCCAGATGTGGATCTCGACCACGCCATACTGGACCAGTGCGGCGACACCATCGAAATCCCGGATGTACAAGATCTCCTCGCCGTCAGTCGGATCCTTCATGCGCGCGATCTTGTCGCTCATACCGGCCGAGGCATGTTTCTGGAAGAAACGCTGGCCACCGACACCGTCCGGCGCCCGCACCAGGCTGAGCGGCCGGTTGACGACAAACTGTTCCATGCGCGGCCAAACCTGCGCGTAATGGTCGAGCAGGCCCTGCTTGGATATGTTTTCGTCCGGCCACAGCAGCTTGTCGGGATGCGAGAGTTTTACCGTGGTCGTCATCGATCCGGCGGCTTTGCCACCCGATGCCGGCTTGGCCGTGCTCTTGCCTGTCGATGGCTTGCGTGTCGACGCTTTGGGCTTTTCCTGCACGACTTCCTCCGCCGGCTTGTCCTCGCGCAATCCCTGGAACGAGGCGTGGCGTATTATACGGTCCGAGGTCCAGCTGCGAAACTCCACTTCGCCGACAAGTTCGGGCTTGACCCAGACCAGGCCTTTGCCCTTCGGCACCGCGGTGGAGAAGGGCGATGTTTTTGCCGTCAATGCATCGAGTTTTGCCTTCAGCTCGTTGGCGCCCTTGCCGGAGAAACCAGTGCCGACGCGGCCGGCATAATGCAGCTTGCCGCCCTCGTGGAAGCCGACCAGGATCGAGCGCAGGCCGCGCCCGGTCTTGTCCGACGGCAGATAGCCGCCGATGACGAATTCCTGCCGCGCCGTGCATTTCGACTTCACCCAGGTCGGGCCGCGGCCGCTGCGATAGGGTGCATCGGCACGCTTGGAGACGACGCCTTCCAGGCCCATCCGGCAGGCATGCTCCAGCATGATTTTGCCGGGTTCGGAAAAGTGGTCGCTGAAGCGGACCGCCGGATTGTCGGACTGCTTGCCGAGCAAATCCTGCAAGGCCTGCTTGCGCTCGACCAGCGGCTCGCGCCGCAAATCCCTTCCATCGAGGCGCATCAGATCGAATACGTAATAGATGAAGCGATTCGTCCGCTTCGCCGACAGATCCTGCTGCAACAGCGCGAAAGACGAGACGCCGCTGTCGGCCAGCACGACCACCTCGCCATCGATGATGGCGTCGCTGCACTTCAGCCCGGCCAACTCCGCGACGATCTCGCCGCCGAACTTCTTCGTCCAGTCGAGGCCGGTCCGGGTCAGCAGCCGCACGTCGGTGCCGGCGATCTGTGCCTGCATGCGATAGCCGTCGAACTTCACCTCATGCAGCCAGTCCTTGCCCGGCGGCGCATCGCGCTCCAGCGTGGCCAGCTGCGGCTCGATGAAGTCGAGGCGTTTGCCGGGTTTCGCTTTGCCGGCGGCCGGCTTGTTGGAATGCCAGACCTTCGGCTTCTCACCCTTCGCGGTCTTGCCCTCGCCGACCTCCTCGATGGTCAGGCCCGACTTCACCGATTCCGGCGCCTCCTTGAGGATGTCCTCGCCAGGACGCGCTGCGGCATCGTCCGACTTGATCAGCAGCCAGTTATCGCGCTTTTCACCCGCACGCGGCTTCAGTCGCACCAGATGCCATGCCCCATGCAGCTTGTGTCCCCTGAGCTCGAAGCTGATATGGCCCTTCTTCATCGCCTTGGCCGGGTCGATCTCGGGGGTCCAGGTGCCCTCGTCCCAAACGATGACCGAACCGCCGCCATATTCGCCCTTGGGAATGGTACCCTCGAACGGTGCATACTCTAGCGGGTGATCCTCGACATGCACGGCCAGTCGCTTCTCATGCGGATCAAGGCTCGGGCCGCGCGTCACCGCCCAGCTCCACAGCACGCCGTCATGCTCGAGCCGCAGGTCGTAATGCAGCCGCGTCGCGGCATGCTTGTGGATGACGAAGATGCCGCCCGCGCCGCCCTGCTTGGTCCGGGCGACCTTGCCGGCCGGTTCGGCGGTTTTCTTGAAATCGCGCTTGGAGTGATATTGTTCGAGGCTGGCCATCCGTTGGGTTCCTCAGGCCGATTTGCGTTTGGGCGCGCTGGCTTTCGGCTTGGCGCGTTTGGCCGCCGGCTTGGCTTTCGCCGACGAAGGCTTTTTCGATGATCCGGAATCTGACAGGCTCTTCTTCAGCGCGTCGAACAGATTGACGACATTGGAAGGCTTGGGCGCCGCCTTGGCCTTCGGCGCCTTGTGGCCAGCCTTCTTGGCGCGGATCAGCTCCAGCAGCGCGTCCTCGTATTTGTCGTCGAATTTCGAGGGATCGAACTTCGTCTTCTTCTTGTCGATGATCAACTCGGCGAGGTCGGTCATCTCCTGATCGGTCTTCACCGACTCGATGTCGCCGAAGACGGTGTCCTGCTGGCGCACCGTGTTGTCGTAGCGCAGCGTCGTCAGCACCATGCCTTTGCCGAGCGGCTCGATAACCACCGGCCGTTCGCGTCGGTAGAGCACGAGACGCGCCAACCCGGCCATCTTCTTGCCCGCCATCGCGTCGCGAATGACGGCGAACGCTTCTTCCGACACCTTGTCGGCCGGGGCGACATAATAGGGCGTATCGAGATAGATCTGCTGGATCGAAGCTTTGTCGACGAAACCGTCGAGCGCCATCGTGTGCGAGGATTCGATCTGCACCGCCTCGATCTCGTCTTCCTCGATATGGATGAAATCGCCATCGTCGAGTTCATAGCCCTTGATCTCGTCATCCTCCCCCAGAGGCTTGCCGGTTTCGGCATCGACATAGAGGCGCTTCACCGTGTTGCCGGTCTTGCGGTTGAGAATCCGAAACGAGACCCGCTCCGTGTGGGTGACGACATTGGTGAGTTCGACGGCACAGGTGACCAGCGAAAGCTTTAAATAGCCTCTCCAGGCCGGACGCGGCGCCATGATATCTCCCTTCCACAACCAGATGAAGGTGAGAACGGACAGACCGCGCTCCAGTTCCGCGCTCACGGACCGATCTGGATGCCAAGGGCGCGCCCGAGGCCTTATGGCCGCCAGCACCTGAATTTCGCGGGCGCGGCAAAAGTTGAAACAGAACCGCGCGCGCGCGACATTCAAACGAAACATATGTGATGCAAAAGTCACATTGGCCGGAATGCCGACGAACTGCACCGAAAGACCCCGAATCAGCCGCAATCCAGCCACGAAGCGAGGCATTTTCGACCAGATATTAACATCACGTTCACCGACTATTCACGCCTCGACGCTATGATGACCGCAATTCGGAAGGGACATCCGAAAATCGGGACAGGGACAAGGGTAATGAACTTCCTCGCGCACCTCATCGGCTATGCCGCCGCCATCCGCGAATTCGTCGCGCCGACCTATCGGCCCGAGCGCTATTACATGCGCGGGCCCGGCCCTGCTTGCGCCCGTCGCGGCAACTCGCTGGGCGCGCACTGATCATGGCTTTCGAAAATCGCCACGACAGCAGGATCTGCAGGCCGGCCGCCTCTATCCGCGCCACCACCTATCGCGCCGAGCGTCCCGCTCTCGCCGACAGGCGCCGTGCGACATCGCCACGGCTTTGATACCGACGCTGGCCGGCTTAGTGTCATAGGACACGAGCAGCCGAGGCCAGCGTGACCGACCATTCCCAACCCAGTCGACCCCAGTCAAATCGTCCCTCCGGAACAACTCTCGACGCACGCCATCGATTGATCGTTTTCGATGGCGTCTGCGTGCTCTGCTCAGGCTTCGTGCGCATGGTGGTCAGGCTCGATCGCCAAGGCCGTTTCCGCTTCGCCACCGCGCAGTCGCCCTTCGGTGAAACGCTGTTTCGGAAGCATGGACTGCGCACGGACTCTTACGAAACCAACCTCGTCCTGATCGACGGCGTCGCCTTCACGCGGCTCGACAGCTTCGTCGCTGTCATGGCGGAACTCGGCTGGCCCTGGCGGGCGGCAAAAACGCTGCTGCTGCTGCCGCGCCCGCTGCGCGACTGGCTCTATGATCGCGTTGCCAGGAATCGCTACGCGCTGTTCGGCAGGAAGGACAGCTGCGAGGTTCCTTCTCCGGAGCTGCGCGAGCGGTTCCTTGACTGAGGATGTGGCTGCTGGAGCCGCCGCTCAGCGCATTGATCGGGCGCTATCGCGGTTGGCTCGAACCGGTGGATTCGCACGGCTTCAGCACGATCGCGTCGCCGGCCCTTTTGCCCAGTTCCCTGCAGCCTTGAACCGAGCACAGCGTCCAGCCGTCGCCGGTTGCGCCGGAGGCGGCGAGTATGACGCGCCGCTGTGGGCCGACCGTGGGCGTATAGGCCCACCAGCTATTCTTCAGCACCGCGCCTTCCGATGGCTCCATGCCGGCGCCCGAGCCCTTGACCCGCGCCTCGACCAGCTGCAGGCCGATAGGCGTGACCTTCCAGTCTTCCTCCCAACGCGTCCGTTCCACCGAATGCGTCCAGGACAGCGTAAAGGCGGCGACGGAGAACGTCACCATCTTGCCGGCGGCCAGGATGCAAAGGCTCATGTTTTGACTGAAGCCTGCCGCGCACGAAAGCAGTGCCAGCCGATCCAGGCCAGCGCCAGCGCCCAGCCGGCCTCGTCGGTCAGCGGTACCGCGGCGACCAGAAGCACGCCGGCGGCGAAGGCAAGCAGGCGTTCCCACCCCGCCATGCGGCGGGCGAGAAAGCCGACGGCGGCGGCACCCCACAGCACGATGCCCATGCATGCCTTGGCGACGATGTAGGCGACCTCGACGGGATAGCCGAACTGGGCGGCGATCGGCCCGGCGTCCTGCAGCATCAGAGCCGGCGTGTAGACCGCCATGAACGGCACGACGAAGCCGGCAATGGCGAGTTTAGTCGCCTGGATGCCGATCTTCAGGCCACTTTCCCTAGCCATGGGTGCCGCGGCAAAGGCGGCCAGCGCCACTGGCGGCGTCAGATCGGCCATGATGCCGAAATAGAAGACGAACATGTGGCTGACCAGCAGCGGCACGCCGAGTTCCAACAGCGCCGGCCCGGCCAGCGACGAGGTGATGATGTAGTTGGGAATGGTCGGGATGCCCATGCCGAGCACCAGGCAGGTGAGCATGGTCAGCAACAGCGACAGGAACAGATTGTTCTCGCCGATGGAGATGATCCAGCCGATGAAGGTCGAGGCGATGCCGGTCAGCGTCAGCGTGCCGATGACGATGCCGACGATGGCGCAGGCAATGCCGACCGGCAGCGCGTTCTTCGCCCCTTCTGCGAGAGAGTCGACACAGATTTGCAACGTCTCGCGGCCGCCCCTGAACGTGAAGCAGGCGACGACCAGTGCGGCGATCACCAGGCCGAGGAGGTTGACGCCGAACTTCATGAACGAAGCGGCGGCAAGCCCGAGCGCTATCCAGAAGACGATGCGGAAGGCGAGCGGTCCGATCGCTGCTGCCAGCGGCGTGCCGAGGATGAGCACGATGGTCAGCGCCAGGCCCATCGTGCCGGCGAAGATCGGTGTATAGCCGGCAAACAGCAGGTAGATCAGGGCTGCCAGTGGCAGCACCAGCGGCCAGTGTTGCCGCACCGCGTCCCATGGATTGGGCAGCTCCGCTTTGGCCATGCCGTGCAGCCCGGCCTTGCCGGCTTCCAGATGCACCTGCCAGAAGCACGCGCCGAAATAGAGCAGCGCTGGGATGATCGCCGCCTTGACCACATCGGCATAAGGCACGTTCAGCGTCTCGGCCATGATGAAGGCGACCGCGCCCATCACCGGCGGCATGATCTGGCCGCCCATGGAGGAGGTCGCCTCGACGGCACCGGCAAAGGCCGAGCGGAAGCCGAAGCGCTTCATCAGCGGGATGGTGAACTGGCCGCTGGCCACCACATTGGCGACGCCCGAGCCGGAAATCGTGCCCATCAGCGCCGACGACAGCACGCAGACCTGCGCCGGGCCGCCGCGCCACGTGCCGACAAGGCCGAGCGCGAAATCGTTGAACAGCGCGATCATGCCGGCGCGTTCGAGAAAGGCGGCAAAGACAACGAAGATGAAGATGTAGGCGGCCGAGACATAGATCGGCGTGCCGTAGATGCCTTCGGTGCCGTAGGCGAAGGTGTCGACCAGCTGGGCGAAATCATAGCCGCGATGGACGAGCGGCGGCGGCAGATGGTTGCCGAAAAAGCAGTAGGCGAGAAAGATGAAGGCGATGATCGCCAGCGGCAGCCCCATCAGCCGCCGCGCCGCCTCGAAGACCAGCACCACCAGCACCGCGCCGACGATGAGATCCGGCGTGGTCAGGAAGCCGGAGCGGCGGATGAGGTCGGTGTAGAACACCCAATTGTACAGGCCGGTGCCGAAGCCGAGCGCGCCGAGCGCCCAGAACGCTGCTTTGGCCGGCATGCTCTTGGCGCGCAGGTTGGCGATCAGGCCGAAGCCGAGCAGCAGCAGGAAGCCGACATGCATGGCCCGCACCACCTGGCTCGGAATGCTGCCATAGGCGGCGACATAGATCTGGAACACGGAAAAGGCGACGGCGATGAGAAAGGCGGCCTTGCCGGCGATGCCGTCGCCGAAGCCGGGTGGCAGTCCTTCGACTTGTTCTTCGACGGCAGGCAGATGGAAGGTGGCGGATTTGCCGTCGGTTATTTCGCTCATCCGACGCACTCCAAAGCAAGCGAATTGTAGCGCCAGGCGCCCCCCTCTGCCCTGCCGGGCATCTCAGATAGCCGAGCCATGCTCCGCTATTTCAACAACCCCTTCTCCTTGTAATAACGCTCAGCGCCGGGGTGCAGCGGCACCGGCATGCCGGCGAGCGCCTTGGCCGGGTCGATCGCCTTGGCGGCGGCATGGGCCGCGGCCAGTTGGTCGAGATGGTCGAACATCAGCTTGGTCATCTGATAGGCGGTTTCGTCGGAGACATCGGCGCGGGTGATGAGGAAATTGCCGACGGCGGCGGTGGCGACATCCTCGCTCTGGCCCTCATAGGTACCCTTGGGAATGACCACCGAAAGATAGGGCGAGCCGATCTTCGCAACATCCTCGGCCGGCACCGCCACGACATTGATCGGCACCGAGGTGGCGAGGTCGCGGATCGAGGCGACGCCGAGCCCGGCCGATTGCAGCGTGGCGTCGAGCTGCCGGTTCTTGATCAGCTCGACCGATTCGGCGAAGGGCAGGTATTCGACTCGGCCGAGATCCTCGTATTTCAGCCCCGCGGCGGCGAAGATCGCGCGCGCATTGAGTTCGGTGCCCGACGCCGGTGCGCCGACCGACAGGCTCTTGCCCTTGAGGTCGGCCAGCGTCTTGATGCCGGACTCCTGGCTGGCGACGATCTGGATGTAATTGGGATAGATGGCGGCGATGCCGCGCAATTTGTCGAGCTTGCCTGGGAAACCGGCCTCGGCATTGCCTTCGGCGGCCATCTTGACGGAATCGCCGAGCGCAAAAGCGATCTCGCCCTTGCCCTGCTGCAGCAGATTGAGGTTTTCAACCGAAGCCTTGGTCGCCTGCACCTGGGTGCGCGCGCCTTCGATGCCCTTGCCGTAGATTTCCGACAACGCCACGCCGAGCGGATAATAGACGCCGGATGTGCCGCCGGTCAGCACGTTGATGAATTCCTGGGCTCCTGCCGACACAGCGCCAAGGCCAAGTGACAGCGCCACAGCGCCGGCTGCAACAAGTTTCGTTCTGAAATGAAACATCCGATTTCCCTCCCTGAAATATCGACGACCGCACCGCCTCCCAGGTGCGAACCGGGGCGAGTTTAGACAGTGGGCCGGAAATGCCAACCCGCAATTGTGCTCGTTAGACGAACGGTTGAGAGATCGGGAAGCAGATGGCGGCTTGCACAAAAATCCGTCGGAGCGGAAAGTTTTTCCGCAGCCTGTCGAAATCGTGCGCTGCTGCGCGACATACGTCCGGCTCGCAACGACGCGGCCTTCGAAACAACGGGAGAAGACCATGCGATACATGATTTTGATTTACGCCGACGAAGCCGCGATGGCGAATGCCCCGGCCGAGGCGACCTACCAGATGAGTGCCGCCTATGGCGCCTATACTGAGGCCCTGAAGAAATCCGGCGCGTGGCTGGCCGGTGACCGGCTGCGCCCGAGTCAGGCGACCACCTCGGTTCGGGTGGCTGGTGGCAAGACCAACGTCCTCGACGGCCCCTATGCTGACACCAAGGAGCAGCTTGCAGGCTTCTACATGATCGAGGCCGCGGATGCCGACGCCGCGATCGCCTGGGCGGCGCGCTGCCCGGCGGCCAGCGCCGGCACTGTCGAGCTGCGGCCGATCTGGGAACTGACCGAGTACCTGTCTGAGAAATGACGATGTGATGGACAGTCGCTCCGAGACCGCCCGGGCGGCCGCCGAGGCTGCCGCCCGGCAGAGCTACGGCAAGCTGGTCGCCTGGCTCGCTGCGCGCACGCGCGACGTGGCCGCCGCCGAGGACGCGCTGGCCGATGCCTTTGCCGCCGCCCTCGAGCGCTGGCCGCGAAC
>NZ_RZOM01000810.1:0-2888 GCF_003999175.1 Mesorhizobium sp. M7A.F.Ca.ET.027.03.2.1
GCAGGCGCCCAAGGTGCTGGCGGACGCTTCCGGTTTCACTGTCGCCTTCGACAAGGATGGCGTCACCTACTACCGCGCCCGCTTCGGTGGCTTCGGTTCGAAGACCGCCGCCTGGAAGGCCTGTACCGCTTTGAAGAAGAAGAACATCGAGTGCTACGCCGTCCAGCAGTAGGACGGCGTGCAAGCCATCTCCCGGAAAAATTCTGCGTCGAAGGAGACTAGTTGTGATTGGAGAGCAAGACGTCCTTGGCTTCGTTAATCCGCGCCGCCAGGAAAGACGTGCCGCCGACATCGGGGTGCAGGCGCTGCATCAGGCGGCGGTGCGCCTTGCGGACATCCGCCGCGGCGGCCCCCGCTTCAAGACCAAGGACCTTGTAGGCCTCCTCCTTAGTCATGGCGCCCGGACCTGGCGCAACACCCAGCCCTTCGCCACCGTTCGTCTCAGCGTTTTTGCGCCAGACGGGAAATCTGCCGTCAAGATACGTCTCTAGCAGCTGTCGGCTCTCCGGGTCGCTGGAGAGTTCGCGGTAGAGGTGTTGCAATTCCGCCAGCCCCATCGCGCCAAGCATCTTGCCTTCGTGGCGGCCAGCCAGGACCAGTCCTTCGAGGCCGCCGGTATCGTGATCGAGCTCCATTTCCAATGCCGCCGTGCGCACCGTCGAGCGTTTGCCCGGGGCAAGGCCGGCCGGCTGGCCTTTCATTCGCATGGAACCATACCAGGCAATTGCCCCGGTGAGAATCATGCCGCCGATGCCTTCACGGCCGACCACAAGCACGGCGACGCCGACAACTGCCAGAAGAGCCGGCCCGAGCGTTCGCAGCGTGCTCGCCAGTTTCGCCGGCTCGGCACGCAGAAAGATCGTCACCGCGCCGAGAAGCAGCAGAAGCAACGCTACAAAAGCGATGATTGCGCCCATTATTTTCCGCCGCCCCGCAGATGCTCGATCATCAGCCGGTCTTCCGGCCTGCCCCTGGCTTCGAGCGCCTTCAACCCGCCGGTCGCATACACGGCGACGGCCGAAAGCAGCCCTGCCAAGGTCGCGGCAGCCCGCCGATCAAATCGGAACCAAGCCCCCTTGGAAAGCCGCGCAATCTCTTTGAACGCCTTTTCCGCGCCGGAATCATGGCCTTCCTGAAACACGAAGACAGGAACGCCATGAAGGCCGAGGCTGCCGGCCTTTTCGGCCAGATCGTCGATATTCTCTTCCATCGCGTCGCCGATGTAGACCAGCGCATTGACCTTGGCGGCCGCCGTCTGTTTCAGCGCATGCGTCAGGACCTTTCCGATCTGGGTGTGGCCGCTGCGGCATTCGATCCGCGTCATCAGCTGCTTCAAGGCATTGGTGTCGCTCACGAAAGCCGACGAACGGCACTCGCCGAGGCCGCGAAAATAAACCAGTTGCACGCTGAGGGTTCCGGCCTTGCCGACTGCGTCGAACATCTGGCCCTGCAGCGTGCAGGCCAGATCCCAGGTCGGCTGGCGGCTCATCGTCGCGTCGAGGGCAAGGATCAGCCTGCCCGAACCGGTCGCCGACGCGGCAAGTGTCCTCGCCTGACGAATGAAGGCGTCGATCTCGCCGGCGTTGGATTGAGGCTTGACCGGCGCAGGACTGGTCCTCGCTGGCACAGGCTGCTTCTTATCACTCATGAAAAACAAGATGTGGCGTTGCCACATCGCTTGCAAGCCCCACATCGGGCGGTGCAAAGGGCCAGGCGGTGATGCCACCTGGGGTCAGAGCAGACCGAGATCGGCCAGCTCGCGCCTGAGTTTCGGCGGCATCTCGATCAATCCGGCCTTGCCCTTGCCCAGATCGAGCGGCGCGTCCGCCGGCTTCAGATAGCGCCAGCCTTGAAAAGCCCGGCGCGGCTGCCAGTCGGTGCGTACAACCTCGGGGTCGAGTATCAGATGGCAACGGCCTATGCCTTCACTGTCGGTGACCGGCCGGATTTCGGTGATCAACTGGCGGCACTGCACATTGCCTTTGATCACCCAATAGAGCGAACCGCCATCGGTAACCTCGGCGCCGCGCGTCGGCATCATGCGGGTGGTGTGATACTGCTCGACCGGCTCACCGGCGCGCCGCCGCTCGTCGAGGCGGAAGGCGATCCACTCTTCGAGATCCTCGACGCTGTCGCAGCCGACACAGAGTTTTATGAGATTGAGAGACATCGCTTAAGGTTAGTCCCGCACGCGAACGCGTCAACGACCGGATCGACTTCTCCACAGCGGCGGTTTAGGCCAGCCTTCAGCACTCCACGACGTTGACTGCAAGCCCGCCAAGGCTGGTTTCCTTGTACTTCTCGTTCATGTCGAGGCCGGTCTGGCGCATGGTCTCGATCGCCGCATCGAGCGGTACGAAATGGATGCCGTCGCCCTTGATGGCCAGCGACGCGGCCGTCACCGCCTTGACCGCGCCCAGCGCATTGCGCTCGATGCACGGCACCTGAACCAGACCACCAACCGGATCGCAGGTCATGCCGAGATGATGTTCGAGCGCGATCTCGGCGGCATTCTCGACCTGTTCGGGCGTACCGCCCATGACGGCGCACAGGCCCGCTGCGGCCATTGCCGACGCGGAGCCTACCTCACCCTGGCAGCCGACCTCGGCGCCCGAGATCGATGCGTTGGTCTTGATGATGCCGCCAACGGCGGCAGCCGTCAGCAGGAAATCACGAATGCTCGGCTGGTCCGCCTCGGGATGGAAATGCAGCCAGTAGCGCAGCACCGCCGGCAGCGTGCCGGCAGCGCCATTGGTCGGCGCGGTGACCACGCGGCCGCCGGCGGCATTTTCCTCGTTCACGGCCATGGCGTAGATCGACAGCCAGTCATTGGCGAGCAAGGGATTGGGCTTGTTCTGCTGCCACTGCTCCTGCAGCTTATCGTGCAG
>NZ_RZOM01000811.1:0-2888 GCF_003999175.1 Mesorhizobium sp. M7A.F.Ca.ET.027.03.2.1
GATGGTGGCGCTGACCCGCATGCCGGCGCGCATCTACGGCACGCTGACCTGCCTGGAGCCGGGGCTGGGTGCGCTGGCCGGCTTCCTGTTCCTGCATGAAAGCCTGACCGCAACACAGTTGGCCGGGATCGCAGCCGTCGTTGTCGCCGCCTTCGGCACGGCGCTGACATCACGGCCGCCGGTGCCGTCGCCGGAGTAGGGTGGCGCGATTCGTCGGCACTGGGTATTTTCGAGTAATCCGAAATTCAACCAGCCCAATCCACGAAATTAAGCCAATCCTTGTCCAGGACGGCACTGGAATTGTCACCTGGCGCACAAGTATTTCCGGCTCTGGACAGACCGTGATCTGGTCCCATACGGTGCGTGTCGAAATGAAGACGCGATTGTAGAAAAGGCCGGTTGCCCCTTGCAAAAGAACGTCTTCTCATCGGCGGATCTGCCGCCGCATCTGGATCATCGCGCACGCTTCGCGCTCTGGCAGGACATCCATGTCGCCGAGATATGGTCGGTCGAATACACGATTTCGGAGAGACTGTCGTTCGAAGCCGCGATCGAAGCCACCGCTGTCGGCTCGCTGGTGCTTGGGCAGATGGCCGGGACGATCCGTCATGCCAGCCGCAAGGCGGGCAATATCGCCGCCGACGGTCGCGACGGCTATCTGCTGCTGGTGAACAATGGCGATACGGTGCTCAGCGGCACGCAGATTGGCTGCGATTATCACGTCGGCAAAGGCGAGGCCGCACTGGTCTCGGCTTCGGAAGCGTTGCAGATGACCGGCGGCGACAGCAATGTCTGGGCCAATGTGGTGCTCCCTCGTGCCGTGCTGGAAAATGCCTTCGCTCATATCGAGGATCGGCTGGCGTTGACCGTTGGAGCCGACAATGAGGCGCTCGGCATGCTCAAGCGCTATTGCAGCTTCCTGGAAGCAGGCCCGGCGCTGGTCTCGCCCGACCTCATCGGCCACGCCACCGAAACGATCGTCGACCTGATCGGCCTTGCGACCGGTGCCAAGGGCGAAGCGGCCGAACTGGCGGGCCTGCGCGGCCTGCGCGCGGCAAGGCTGCAGGCCATACTGCAGAAGATGCGGGATAATTTCGCCGATCCCGCCATTTCGGCGCAGGGCGTTGCCGGGCAATTGCGGCTCTCCGTTCGCTATGTCCATGACCTGCTGCAGGAAACCGGGGTGAGCTTTGCCGAGCGCATTCTCGAACTGCGCTTGCAAAGGGCGCATCGCATGCTCCGCGACAGGCACAATGACCGCATGCGGATCAGCGAGATCGCGCTGCTCAGCGGCTTCTCCGACGTCTCCTATTTCAACCGCTGCTTCCGCCGCCGATTCGGCTCGACACCGGGCAGTGCCAGGTAGTTCGTCGCCGCTAACCCCGCCGGATACACGACACGCCAATCGACTGAGGCCGAATGGCCACACCAGCCGGGAAAGCGCTGCGATGCTTTCCCCGACAATTCGGGTGCGGCCCAGCCCAAGACGCGGCGGGCGGACAATGCAACACCGGATTTCTCGACAACAGCTGGATCTCCGCAGCTCATTTGTGCGGTGGGGAAGCAACATGGGGCAGCAGACAACAATGAAAACTCTTCTTCTCGCAACGGCCTTCATTCTCGCGCCGCTCGGTATGGCGTGCGGGGCTGATATCAATGAGGTTTCGCCTGTTGCATCCGGCTACGACTGGTCCGGACTCTATGCCGGCGTCGACATCGGCTACGCGGCCGGAAAATCCAATCTGTTCATCGCCGGCGGCGGACTGGGCGGGGCCACCGATCTCAATGTCTCCACCGATCCGAACGGATTTATCGGCGGTGTCCATATCGGCGCCAATTACCAGATGGAGAACAGCTTCGTGATCGGCGCCGAGGCCGACATCATGTACAGCAATATAGATGGGCTGACGGCCCTCGACGCCGGCGGCGGCGGTGTCACCACGTTGCTCAAGAGCGAACTCAAATGGTCGGGGTCGGCGCGGCTGCGCGCCGGCTATGCATTCGATCGGACCTTGCCCTACATCACTGCCGGCGTCGCCGCGGCCAAGTATGAACTGATTGCGGTCAGCGCCGGTGGCCCTGCCGCCGAAGTAACGCTCCACAGCGACAGCCATGTCGGCTGGACCGTTGGAGCCGGCATCGAACACGCCTTTACCGACAAGTGGATCGCGCGGGCCGAATACCGCTACTCCGACTTCGGCAGCCAGGACCTCTCGGTGGCAGCCGGCCTGCCCACGGAAACCCATGTCGACCTCCAGACACAGGATATCCGGGTCGGGCTCAGCTACAAGTTCTGATTGCTGGTGCTACAGGTCTCCCTCGGGAGATGGCCGGCAGGCCAGGGGGCCGGCGGGGCTCGGCCTGCTGCCGCAGACGGGGGTCGGCGCTCTATACGCGACGACCCCCTCTGTTGCCTTTGGCGACATCTCCCCTCGAGTGGGAGATCAGCCGCTCTTCAGATCAGCTTCTCCAGCGTGATCGGCAAATCCCGCACCCTCTTTCCCGTCGCATGGAACACCGCGTTGGCAATCGCCGGCGCCACGCCGACAATGGCCAGCTCACCAACGCCCTTGCCGCCGAGCACCGAGGAATGCAGGTCGGGGATGCCGACCGAGATCACTTCGAAGTCCGGGATGTCGGCGTTGGTCGGCACGAGGTAATCGGCGAGGTTGTCATTGACGATGCGGCCGTGGCGGCGGTCGACGATGCCTTCTTCCAATAGCGCCTGGCCGATGCCCATGATGATGCCGCCCTTCCATTGGCTTTCGGCAAGTTTCGGGTTGTAGAGCCGCCCCGAATCCAGCGCCGACACCACACGCGATACACGCACCGTGCCGAAGTCCTCGTCGACGCGCACCTCGATGAAATGCGCGCACCAGGAGTGGCGG
>NZ_RZOM01000812.1:0-2886 GCF_003999175.1 Mesorhizobium sp. M7A.F.Ca.ET.027.03.2.1
CCACGGCACCACCGCGCCGACCACGCCAAGCGGCTCGCGCCGCACCAGCACCAGATCGCCTTCGCCGGTCGGCGCCACTTCGCCATAGATCTTGTCGATGGCCTCGCCATACCATTGGAAGATCGCTGCCGAGCCGGGAACGTCGACCGCGGCCGCATCCCTGACCAGTTTTCCCATGTCGAGCGATTCAAGCAGGGCCAGTTCATGCAGGTTTTCGCGCAGCAGCTGCGCCAGCCGCAGCAAGACCTCCTTGCGGTGCGCCGGACTGGTGCGCGACCAGACACCCGCATTGAAGCTGCGCCGCGCTGCGGCAACCGCCAGATCGATATCTTCCTCGCCGCAGGACGCCACTTCGGCCAGCACCTCGCCGGTAGCCGGATTGACGCTGGCGAAGGTCCGGCCCGAACGCGCTGCGACCGTCTTGCCATCGATGAACGCCTTGTCGCGAAACCGGATCGCGGACGCCTTGCCGATCCAGTCCTTGTGACTGAGTTCGCTCATCGCAGGTGACCCCTGTCTTGACTATTCGTCGCCCGGCACGCCGTAGCTCGGCGCATCGGATGGGTTTATCGCGCGGGTCACATAGGCATCGAGCTGCGGTTTGTAGAGTTCCCACAGCGTCGCCAGTTGCTCGATCGGGCAATCGTCGGTCCAGTCGCAGCGCAGATCGGCGACCGGCCACGCCACCTCGCGCACCAGCTTCATACCGGCGGAATGGACAGGACCCGCCTCGCCGCCCGCTTTCAGCGCGGCGCGCATGGTCGCGATGAGGCGGTCGCCGAGATGCCCTTCCGACGCCAGGAACGCCTCGACCATGGCTTGCGGAACGCCGTCATGGGCCAGCATGTTGCCGCCGCAGGCGACATTGTCCGCACGCGCCTCCGCCCAGATGCCAAGCGCCTTGGGCCCTGAGTGGATAGCGGTCGTCCCGGCGGCATCGACAGCCAGCACCTGCCGGTATTCGGGATAGGCACCGGTGCGCTTCAATATGACAATCGCCTCTGCCGCCGACGCGCCGCGCGCCAGCAATTCGAGACCGCGCAGTCCCAGCGCAGGATCGGTGACGTTCTGACTGGCAACGGCGCCGGCGCCCGCCTGCGCATAGGCGCAGCGCGCCGCCACAGCAGGCGACGAGGAGGACACCGCGACCCCGAACATGCCGGTGCGGCTGCACCGCGCGACGATGGAGAATGTCATGACTTTAATCCGGGATAACTGCGGTGCCGTCGATCTCGACCAGCCAGTCCGGCCGCGCCAGGGCCTGCACGACTAGGCCGGTCGAGACGGGATGCACGCCTTTGATATACTCGCCCATGGTGCGGTAGACCGCCTCGCGATGGCGGACATCGGTAATGTAGACCACCACCTTGACCAAATGCTCCATGGTGCCGCCGCACTCCTCGATCAGCTGGCGGATGTTCTGCATGACCTTGTGCGTCTGCTCGACCGGATCATGGCTGTCGATATTCTTGGCCGTGTCGAGATCCTGCGGGCATTGGCCGCGCAGGTAGACGGTCCTGCCGCCCCGCGTAACGACCGCCTGGCACAGATCATTGTCGAGCTTCTGCTCGGGATAGGTGTCCTTGGTGTTGAACTTGCGAATTCTTGTATGGGCCATCTTGGTCTCCGTCAGTCGGCTCGAGGTCGGGACGTCCGTTTCTATGCCACTTTGGTCTCGCGCTTTGCGGACGCATGGTAGGCCAGGTACTTGCGCTGCGTGGAGATATGGTCCGCCACATGCTGGGCGTCGTGCCAGACGCCCCAGATGAAGCTCGACCCCCGCCGCGATTGCCACGGCAGTCCCAGGAAATAGATTCCCGGCTCGGTCGACACGCCGCGCTGGTGCTTCGGCTTGCCCTTTTCGTCAAACACATCGACCTTCAGCCAGTTGTAATCGACGGTGAATCCCGTTGCCCAGATGATCGAACCTATCCCGGCTTCCGCCAGGTTCAGCTCGAGAATGGGATCAGTCATGCATTGCGGGTCCGGTCCGATCTCGCGGGCCGCGGGCTCCTCGGGAAGGTCGAGGCCGTTGCGAGCGACATAGGCGTCGGCCTCGTCCAGCACCGACATGTAGTTCGCATCGCCGCGCGCGATATTTTTAGCCAGATCCGGAGCGAAGGTCATGACCCCTTCCTTGTAGGATTCCGTCCGGCCAACCAGCGTCATCCCTTGCGCGGCAAGACGCCGGAAGTCGATCGTCTGGCCGCCCCGCGCGCCGCTCACCGCGATGGTGACGTGTTCGGTGCCAGGCGCCGGCGCTTGAGCGTCCCATTTGCCCAAAACCCCCAGCCACCAGCAGAAGTCACGCTCGCGATAGGCCCGCGGCGGCCGATCATGCGGCCCGACCGAGAGGTAGACGCGCCGTCCCGCGCGCTGGAGTTCGTCGGCGATCTGCACCCCCGAGGACCCGGAGCCGACCACCAGCACCGCACCTTCGGGCAACTGGCCCGGATTGCGATAGGCGCTGGAATGGATCTGCATCGCTCCGGCATCCCCGGGGACAACCGCCGGGATGACCGGATGCTGGAAAGCCCCGGTAGCGGCAACCACGCTCCTGGCCTCGATCACGCCATCCGAGGTTTCGACCCGGAAGCCGGGACGGCCGACAAGCCTTTCCACGCTCCTGACCTCCACGCCGCAGCGGATGGGGGCAGCGATCATGCCGGCGTAAGCGACAAAATAGTCGGCGACCTTCTCCTTGCCGACAAAGGCGTCGGGACCGGCGTCCGGAAATTCCATGCCGGGAAAACGATCATGCCAGGCGGGACCATTGGCAACCAGCGAGTCCCATCTTTCGGTACGCCAGCGTTCGGCGATGCGGCTCCGCTCGAGCACGAGATGCGGCACCCCGCACTTGCTCAGATGCTCGCTCATGGCCAGCCC
>NZ_RZOM01000813.1:0-2885 GCF_003999175.1 Mesorhizobium sp. M7A.F.Ca.ET.027.03.2.1
ATGAAGGCGAGATCCGGCTCGAAGGAAAACCCGTCTCCTTCAAATCGCCGATGGAGGCCCGCGAAGCCGGCATCGAGACCGTCTACCAGAACCTGGCGCTGTCGCCGGCGCTGTCAATCGCCGACAACATGTTCCTTGGCCGCGAAATCCGTAAACCGGGTTTTCTGGGCGATTGGCTTCGCATGCTCGATCGCCCGGCGATGGAAAAGCGCGCCCGCGACAAGCTTACCGAACTTGGCCTGATGACCATCCAGAACATCAGCCAGGCTGTGGAGACGCTCTCGGGCGGCCAAAGGCAGGGCGTTGCCGTGGCGCGTGCGGCCGCCTTTGGCAGTCGTGTGGTGATCATGGACGAGCCGACGGCCGCCCTTGGCGTCAAGGAAAGCCGCCGCGTGCTCGAGTTGATCCTCGACGTCAAGAAGCGCGGCCTCCCGATCGTGCTGATCTCGCATAACATGCCGCATGTCTTCGAAGTGGCCGATCGCATTCACATCCATCGGCTGGGCCGTCGCCTCGCCGTCATCGACCCCAAGCAATATACGATGTCCGACGCCGTCGCCTTCATGACAGGAGCCAAGGCCCCGCCGGAGGCGGCGCTGGCGGCTTGATACATCTCGCCCAAGTGGCTGGCGCATGGCGACAACGGCAAGCACGGAACAGGGATTTGAAGCGCGGCGCGCGGGCCGTCTTGGCGCGTCACCCTTCAGAATTGCCAAATTGCCGCAGGGGGCAAGCCGGATCGAACCTGTTTAAATCGATTGAATATATGGCGGTATCAGCTAGCATGGGCTGGGAGGAGCGATGAAAGCCGGTATGATCATGGCAACCGCACGAGAGGCATCATGACGAGCGCGATGACATCCGAACCCCTTCCTCCACTGCTCGAAAATCCTGACCCAAAGACACTCGCACGTGAAGTCTTGGTTGCCCTCAAATACAGGGTCGGCAAGGACACCACCGTTGCGACCCAGTACGACTGGCTGACCGCCTCGATCAAGGTCGTGCGCGACCGGATCGTCGATCACTGGATGCAGGCGACGAGAGAGGCTTACGACCAGAAGGAAAAGCGCGTCTATTATCTGTCGCTGGAATTCCTCATCGGCCGCCTGATGCGCGATGCCTTCTCCAATCTGGGCCTGATGGACAACATGCGCGAGGCGCTGTCCTCTCTCGGTGTCGATCTCGACTTGATTGCAGCACTCGAGCCCGATGCGGCGCTCGGCAATGGCGGCCTCGGCCGGCTCGCGGCCTGCTTCATGGAAAGCATGGCGACCGTCGACATTCCGGCGCATGGCTACGGCATCCGCTATGCCAATGGCATGTTCCGGCAGGAGATTCACGACGGCTGGCAGGTCGAACTGCCAGAGACCTGGCTTGATCACGGTAACCCGTGGGAATTCGAACGTCGCGAACGCTCCTTCGAGGTTGGTTTCGGCGGTTCGGTGGAATCGATCACCTCCAAGGACGGGCGCCTCGAACGCCATGTCTGGAAACCGACCGAGCATGTGCTGGCCGTCGCCTATGACACGCCCGTCGTCGGCTGGCGGGCCAATCGCGTCAACACGCTGCGGCTCTGGTCGGGCATGCCGATCGATCCGATCCTGCTCGACAAATTCAATGCCGGCGACCACATCGGCGCGCTCGCCGAAAGCAACAAGGCCGATGCCTTGTCGCGCGTGCTCTATCCCGCCGATTCCCACAAAGCCGGGCAGGAACTGCGGCTTCGGCAGGAGTATTTCTTCTCTACCGCCTCGCTGCAGGACATCGTGCAGCGCCATCTGAGCCAATATGGCGACCTGAAGTCGCTGCCCGACAAGGCGGCGATCCATCTTAATGATACTCATCCGGCCATCGCTGTGGCGGAGTTGATGCGCCTGTTGATGGACGTCCACGGCATGGACTTCGACCAGGCCTGGGATATCACCCAGCGCACCTTCGGCTACACCAACCACACACTGCTGCCCGAGGCGCTGGAAAGCTGGCCGGTGCCGCTGTTCGAGCGGCTTTTGCCGCGCCACATGCAGATCGTCTATGCCATCAACGCTGAAGTGCTTCTGGAGGCGCGTGCTTCCAACCAGTTCTCGGACGAGCAGATTGGCCGCATCTCGCTGATCCAGGAAAATGGCGACCGTCGGGTGCGCATGGGCAATCTGGCCTTTGTCGGCTCGCATTCCATCAACGGCGTTTCGGCTCTTCACACCGACCTGATGAAGGAGACGGTGTTCGCCGATCTGCACAAGCTCTATCCCGATCGTATCAACAACAAGACCAACGGCATCACGCCGCGGCGCTGGTTGATCCAATGCAATCCCGGACTGACGTCGCTCGCCCGTGAGGCGATCGGCGACCGTTTTCTCGATGACATCGACGCCATTAAGGATCTCGACGGTTTCGCCGGCGACGCCGCCTTTCGCGACAAGTTCGCCGCCGTCAAGCGCGCCAATAAGGCGCGATTGGCCAACCTCGTCGCCGATCGGCTCGGCATCAAGGTCGATCCTTCGGCGCTTTTCGACATCCAGATCAAACGCATCCACGAATACAAGCGCCAGCTTCTGAACATTCTCGAGGCGATCGCCCTCTATGACCAGATCCGCTCGCACCCCGAGCGCGACTGGATGCCGCGCGTGAAATTCTTCGGCGGCAAGGCGGCGCCCAGCTACCACAATGCCAAGCTGATCATCAAACTCGCCAACGATGTCGCAAAAGTCATCAACCGCGATCCGGCCGTGCGCGGTCTGCTGAAGGTGGTGTTCGTGCCGAATTACAATGTCAGTCTGGCCGAGATCATGATGCCGGCGGCCGACCTTTCCGAGCAGATCTCGACTGCCGGCATGGAAGCGTCGGGCACCGGCAACATGAAGTTCGCGCTCAACGGCGCGCTGACC
>NZ_RZOM01000814.1:0-2883 GCF_003999175.1 Mesorhizobium sp. M7A.F.Ca.ET.027.03.2.1
GCGCTGGAAGCCGTGGGACCATCGCCCGATGGCGTTCAGGATCGTGCTGGCAAAGCCGCAATCAGCGAAGCAACAAAAGGGGCGGTTTGGCCGTTCTGATCAGTCGCATTGGCGGCTGGGGCATTCGAAGACATGACGACGCAGCAAATTTTGTCATTCGCCGTAACCTTCGCGATGATGGCAGCGTTCGTGTGGGGTCGCTATCGTTATGATCTGGTCGCGGCCGCGGCACTGTTGCTTGCTCTCGCGGTTGGCATTGTGCCTCTTGACGAAGCCTTCAGCGGGTTCAGCGACGATATCGTGGTTATTGTCGGCAGCGCTCTGCTGGTGAGCGCAGGGATATCGCGCTCGGGTATCATGGAGGCCGCCATCAAGCGCTTTGCTCCGAAATTATCGGGAGTTCGGTCGCAACTGGCGCTGCTGGTGATCGTGGTCACGATCCTCTCTGCCTTTGTAAAGAATATCGGGGCGCTCGCTATCATGATTCCGATCGCCTTCCAGTTCGCGCGCCGGTCTAACATTTCACCCTCGATATTTCTGATGCCTATGGCGTTCGGGTCACTGCTCGGCGGCCTAATGACGCAGGTGGGAACATCTCCCAACATCGTTGTGTCCCGAGTACGAGAGGAACTGACCGGAACCGCCTTCACAATGTTCGACTTCACACCTGTTGGAGCTGCCATAGCCGCTGCCGGAACGATCTTCCTTCTGTTTTTCTATTGGTTGTTGCCGGTGCGCGAAAAGCTTGGCGGATCACTGAACGAAGCCCTCGACATCAAGAACTACCTTACGGAGGCTCGAATTGTCGCCGACTCCACGGTGCTCGGGAAAACCGTCGCAGACCTCATGAAGCTCGCCGGCGGCGATGCAATCGTGACGTCGATTCTGCGCAATCGCACGATGCGGATGACGCCACTGCCCGACGCGATCCTCAAGGTGAATGACATCCTGTTGCTCGAGGGCGACCCAGAAGCGCTGGATCGCCTTGTCTCCCAGGGCAGGCTCAGCGTGACCGGGGATAGGGTTGGTGGCGACGACACCACCAACGAAATGGTCGCTATCGAAGCCGTAATCGGTGAAAGCTCCTCTTTGATCGGCTGGACCGCCCAGCGCCTTGCCCTTTACGATCGCTTCAATGTCAACCTCCTGGCTGTCAGCCGTCGCGGGGAGCGCCTCGACCGCAGGCTGGCCGAAGTCGAGCTGAGGCTCGGGGACGTTGTCGTTTTGCGGGGCAGTGCAGCCAGGATGCCCGAGATACTTCGTGAACTCGGCTGCTTACCGCTGGCAGAAAGAGCTATCCTTCTTGGTAGCGTCCGCAAGGGTATCGTGCCGGTAGTAATCCTTGCTCTCGCCATGGTGGCGACGGCGTTTGGGCTGCTGCCAGTCTCCGTCGCCTTCTTCGCGGCCGCTGTCGCGGTTGTGCTTTTCAAGGTCATTCCGCTCCGCGACGTCTACCAATCGCTCGATGGGCCTATCCTCGTGATGCTGGCCGTTATCATTCCAGTAAGCGATTCGCTACGCAGTACAGGGGCGACGGGAGTAGTTGCCGGCGAGCTTGCCAAACTAGGGACCATTCTTCCGGCGTCCGGCGCACTGATGCTCATCCTTGTCGCCGCCATGGCCGTTACGCCATTCCTCAACAATGCCGCCACCGTCCTTGTCATGGCGCCTATCGCCGCCGAATTTGCTAGTGATCTGGGCTACCGGCCGGAAGCATTTTTGATGGCTGTCGCCATTGGCGCCGGCTGTGACTTTCTCACCCCGATCGGACATCAGTGCAACACGCTTGTCATGGGGCCGGGTGGCTACCGCTTCAGCGACTATCCCCGTCTGGGACTGCCCCTATCTTTTCTCGTAGTCATTGTTGCCGTGCCGATGCTTATGATCGTTTGGCCAGTGGACTGACATCGATATTCGGATGCCCTCCTTGGAAATCCCACATGACACTACATTCCGGTTGGTGTCGCCAACGGTGGCCCTCTCGTCCCGCCCGCGGCGATAGACACTTGGTTCCAGCCGTTTATCGGGGCGAAGGGAAAGCAAGCAAAAGTCGGCACAAGGCGTGTTTTGCGCAGCGGCAGGGCCATGGTGAACTGCAAGCCGTCACAACGACATTCGATCTTGCCGCTAACCTGAGATACGAGCGTTGCACATCGCGCAGGGCGGCCTGTTAGCCGCCCAGTCATTTCATCTCACACGTTGCGACGCCCTCTGGCCCCCTCCAGGTCATCACCTGTGTAGACATCAGCCGTTGGATCGAAGCCGGTCCAACCGCCTGCTTCGTATTCGTTTCGACGGCGGGCGATGTCGACGGAATTATATTGCTTCAGTATCTCTTCCGCGTCGGGGACTAGGTCGTCTTCGACCCTGGCTGTGACCATTGTTCCCCCACGCCGAACGCCTTCGGCATAAACATGTGCGTCGTTTTCCGGCACACCGGACTCTGTCATCGCGCCGATGATGCCACCAGCTGCGCCACCGACCACGGCACCGCCGACAGCGCCGACCGCAGTCGCTGCCAGCCAGCCCGCGGCAACCACGGGGCCGACACCAGGTATGGCCATCAGGCCGAGGCCGGTGAGCAGGCCGCCGGCCCCTCCGATAACGGCGCCGACACCAGCCCCCGCCGCCGCATCCTCGCCAGCCTCCGACGCTTCGCCGGTAAGCCGGCCGCTCGAATTGCTCGCCACGATGCTAATATCGTCGTGCGGAACGCCGGTGGCTTCAAGCTCACCCACAGCGTCGCTTGCTTGATCGTAATTGTCGAAGAGTCCTGTTACGGTTTTCATCTGATTTTTCCTTGCTTGGTGATCAATTCTTGCCGGCAACGACGTTGCCTTGAAAGTCGAGGGCGATGGGTGCTGCTTTGCCGTCCTTGCTCGC
>NZ_RZOM01000815.1:0-2881 GCF_003999175.1 Mesorhizobium sp. M7A.F.Ca.ET.027.03.2.1
AACGACGCAGACGGTGGCAGACTTGCCGGAACGCCGGATGCCGACTTTTGGATTGATCGACTTTGCCAAGCGCTCCAGCGCTTGGGCTTGAGAGCTCGCCGCGCTGTCCAGCGGGAGTATCGCCAGAACCGGGTAGAGCCTAGCGAGCAATCTCACCGCAAGATCTAGTGTCGCCTGGCCTTCGGCGCAGGAAGCGGCCTGATGGTCGAAGGCGACTGCCACGACCTGCTTTTCAAGAGCTGCTTTGAAGTCTCCCAGATGAAAATCGGCCAGGACCTGAGATGCCGCCGTGGCGGCACGATCGATGAAGTTAGCGAATGCCATTGTTCAACTCGATATCATGATCATTCGCGACAGTGCCGCGGGAGGGAGCGCATTCCATTTGGCCTTTTCGTCAAGCCGATAGGCGGCGACCCGAGCAAAATCGAAAGGCTCGCGGGCGAAATTCGGCACTACCAGCGACAGACACCCAACCGTGGTAGCAACCGCATAAGCGTCGTCCGTCGTCGAATGGTAGGCGCGGCCCGGATGGCTGTGAATCTGGGCCAAGAGTTTCAGGCCGCTTTTGTAGAGCCAGACATTGAGCCGGTGCAGTTCTTCGGCCGCAACGATCACGCAAACGCCATCGTTTGTCCGAATGTGACGCTGCGCCGGGATAACCGTCTCTGTTACGGCAAAGTGCCGGTCTTGCTGAACGCCGACCCAGAGCGCCATCCCCTCATTGCCTTCGCGACCAACTGAGCGCAGATGCCCATGCGTGGTCGAGATGCAGCCGCGCGGGAGAGTCACGATCGTTACATCTCTCAAACCAGTCATTCTTGTATCGCCTGAGGGGATACCACCATTCCTACGATTGCCGGTGGGAGTTGAATCTGCAACTGCTCTATAGGAATGATTCCGTACTTGATGATCTTGTCCAGGATGAAGGCCAAACAGCCTTCGCCAGAACCCCGATGAAGTAGCCATGGATCACCTGAATGGGCTGGATTGTCGTGGTATTCCCGGACGCCCGCCATGCACAGGAATGGTTCGTCCTCGGGACTGTTGGCCTGGATGAAGTCCGTCAGCGGCACGGCGTTCTGCTGGATGAGAGCTCCTATCATCTCCGGCGGCGTTCCGGGCAGCGGCGGACGTCTAAGCATTTTCAGGTATAGATCTTTCCGGGCAATCGGATGACGCGTAAACGGATCGACGAAGACCACGGACGGTGGTCTTAAGTCGTAGTCGGTGAAGTCGACCTCGCTCGCTGCGCTGATCACCCGTGGTTTTAACTTGAGGCTTGCGAAAATGAAGAAAGCGCGCGGAAAGGTCGCCTCGATCAAGAAGCAGCCCTGAGCCCGATAGACATCAGCATATGGCCGGAACCGGCCGATCTCCCGATCAAACTTCGCTCGGGAGACCTCCGGATCCACACTTTGGGGTTTAGGCACCTGCGACGCCCGCCTTCAGGCTGAGGAACAGGGTCACAGTATTCGGGAAACCGAAATCGCCAAGCTTCTTGTCGACGTCGAGCAAGTTGCCGGCCTCATCCTTCAATTCCCAATTCTCGGCTGGTTGGGCGACATTCTGCGTGTTCTCAAGGGCTTTGGTACGAATGACGTGAAGCGGCTGGTTGGGATTGGCTTCGACCTGCGTGGGCTGGCCGTTCACCACCATCGTGATCTCGATCTTGCCCGGCCCGCCGCCGTGATTATCGCCCTTACCCGAATCCTTCGACATTGTCCTACTCCTGTGGCTTGCCAACCGTCCCACGCCCTGGCGCCCACCTGCGAGTGAGACCGGCGGTCTTCAATCGTTCACCCGGCGCCACGGCCGCGAGTACGCGAAAGACAGGGGATAAGCTACCGAATCGGTGCTTGCCTTCTTTTATGGGTGACTTGAGCCGCAAGTAAATGGTCTCAAATTGCTCCTCACAACTATAATCGATTATAGCAATGCGAAAATATTGGCGACACGCCTATTCATCTGCTCTCTCACTCGCCTGCTCCGTGCTTGGCAAGGGGAGCTTTGACTGCGTCACGCGTCCCCCAATCCTGCAACGCATTCACCCGAGCCTGCGCGACACCAGCGCCCGCACCGGCCGTGATCCGCAGAACGAAACGCTGATCGTGGCGTTCTATCGCGAACTGGCGCTGCTGTTCTGGCTAGACGATTGCAACGACGTTGGCCTGATCGCGCCGGAGCAGCTCGCCGCCGTGGAGCAGGCGCTGGGGCACGGCGTACCGTGCGTTCTCTCCGGATTCGAGGGCTGCGCTCAGCTGCGCGCTTCGCTGGTGCTGGATCGGCGAACGGCGCCGGCCACGGTGGCCGCTGGCTGGGAGTACATCCATTTCGAACACTGCGCACTGCCCGAGTTGGACCTGACGCAGATCGACCTGCGCGCCTCGCTGCTGGGCAAGGCTATGCGCGCGCCGCTGCTGATCAGCTCTATGGCCGGCGGCATGCCACGGGCCGAGGCCATCAACCGGCATTTGAGCGAGGCAGCGCAAGCCTTGCGGATCGCCATGTGCGGTTCGCAGCGTGTGAGCCTGCAATCCCGTAACTCCCAGGGGCTAACGCGCGCGCTGCGCCGCCTGGCGCCAGACATTCCCTTGCTGGCCAATATCGGCGCCGCGCAACTGCGGGAGGCCGACGGCCTGGACCTGGCGCGTCGCGCGGTGGACGCGCTGGAGGCCGATGGGCTCATCGTCCATCTCAATCCGCTGCAGGAAGCGGTACAGCCGGGAGGGCGACCGCGACTGGCGCGGCGTCCTGGCGCTGATCGCTGGCGCCGCGCGCATCGTGGGCGTGCCGATCGTGGCCAAGGAAGTGGGGGCGGCCTGTCCGCCTCGGTGGCCTGTGCGCTCGTCGAGGCGGGCGTGGCGGTAAATGATTCCGCCGG
>NZ_RZOM01000816.1:0-2880 GCF_003999175.1 Mesorhizobium sp. M7A.F.Ca.ET.027.03.2.1
TCAAGAAGTAGCGCGCAACGACGCGGCCTCCGGATGACATCGGCAAATTCGCAAGGGGTTGGCAGATCTAGCCGGCCTCGATGACCACCATCAGCCCGCCGCCGCCCTTCTCCTCGACATTGTTGTTCGTCGTGTGATGCGGGATGTGGCAGTGAATGAGCCACTTGCCGGGACGCAGCGCCTTCCACACGACGTCATAGCGCTGTCCCGGTCCGACATTGATCGTATCGGCCAGAAAGCGCGCCGACGGAGAAAGCGTCTCACCGTCACGGGCGACGACCTCGAAGGGTCCGCCATGGATATGCATTGGATGGACGAAGCCGTTGTTGGTGCCGATGAAACGCACCTTCAGCGTCTCGCCCACCTTCATAGGAATGGTGTCGGTTGCGGGATAGGCTTTGCCGTTGATGGTGAAGAAGTTCGGCATGCCGCCTTCCATGGGCATCGACGGATAAGTCAGCCCATCGCGCACCAGCCATTCCTGAAGTTCGATGACATAGTCGTGGTCAGCCGGAACCTCGTCGGCAGGATTGGCGGGATCGATAATCAGCGCCCCATAAAGCCCCAGCGCCTGGGTGCGGTCCGGCTTGGCATGCGGATGATAGAAGTAGGTCCCGTGCTGGGTCGCGGTGAACGCATAGGAATAGGATTGTCCAGGCTCGATCGGCGGCTGGGTGATCTCGGCAGGTCCATCCATCTGGTTCGGCAGGATCATGCCGTGCCAATGCACCGTGGTTTCCTCGGGCAGGTCGTTGGTGACGTCGATGCGAACCTTATCGCCCTGGCGAATGTGGATGCGCGGACCGGGAATCTGGCCATTGTAGGCATAGGCGTCGACCGCGACGTCGGGCAGGATTTGCCAGCGGACCACCGATGGTCTGAGCTCGAACACCTTGACGCCGTTCTCTAGACGGAATGGCAGTTCCTGATCGCCCTTGGCGGCAAGACCATAGGACGAGGTAACGCGACGCGGATCGGTTGCAGCCATGTCACGCATGGATTCCGCCGGCGTGTCGCGACCCATGATCATGCCTTGCGGCATGATCGCGCCGCCGACGTCACGCGCCGAAAGCGTCAGGTTCAGCCAGTTCGCCGGCGCGGCCATGCCGATCGCCAACGCCAACACCGACACAATACCGAGGGCCGCAATCTGCGGCGTCGTAGCGTCCGTCTCCATCTGATGGCCGCTGCGTTTGGACTTGTGGGAGGTGTTGCGGCTTCGTCGATCGTCGCCGGCGTTGGGGTGATGCGTAGCGTGCTGTTGGTGGGCGGTCGGCTCTCCACTGCTCGTTTCGTTCGCCTGCGGGCGCTGCGTCATCAATCCGTGCTTCAGCCCGCGCGCGACCAGCCAGACATTGGCCGGATAGGCGAGCGTGAAGCCGGCGATGACGCCGATCGACATCACGCCCCAGAACAAAAGCTCGGTCGGCTCCATGGCGCGCATGTCGCGTCCCATCATCAGAAAGCTCATGACGGGCGCCATGCCGGCCATCATGAAATTCATCGATATGAACTCGGGCAAGAAGCTCTTGCGCACGTTCTCCCAGTAGGTGCCGCCCATCATCGATTTCATGAACAGCGATTGGAAGATGAACAGGCCGAAGGCAAAGCCCGCCAGATATTCGACGATGAGGTCGAGCCACATCGGCAGGCCAAGCGTTGCCGTGATGACTGCGGCGAGAATGATGCCGGTCGCATCGCCGGCAACGCAGTGGATGGTCGAGCCGACCCCCTGTTTCCACAGCGGCCTGGTGAAGTCTTCATGCTCGCCTGGACGTGGCTCCTTGTCTGCAAGCACATAAAGCAGCAGCCCCAATGGACCCATATAGAGGGTCACCAGGATGAAGCCCCATTTCATCACCACCGGTTCGGGATTGTTGCGGTATTGATCGAAGCCGACATAAAGCGTCGAGGCGGCGGCAAGAGCGAACCAGACGGCAAGGAAATAGTCGATTGGCTGGATGAACATGGATGCATCCCGTCGCGGATCAGTGGCTTGTCACAAGCAGCCCCCGTCGATGAACGCAGCCGGCGTGTTTATGATCCCGCCGGCCCAATCCGGTTGTGTCGAATTCTCCAGCCTGGCGCTCTTGTCGAAGCATTAACGCGCGGTAATTCCCTTGAAGGCGTGGGCGCTTCGCTGCCTCAACAGGAGCTGGCCATGAAACATCAAACACTCGACCAACTGCATGCCGTCGCCAAGATTGAATCGTCGGCTGCTTATTCCGCCATGACACGAAATCAGCGCATAGAGCGCTGGGCTGAACTGCTGGAGCGTAATCCCGAGCGATGCCTTGGGGCGTTTGCAGGCACCGAACATCTGCACCCTGAAGCACGTTCATTGATGCGGGGCGAGGGAACGGCAATTTCGGTCGCCTTCGAGGATCCAGTGCTGCGCGCATCGGGTTTAAAGGACGACACATACGGTGAGGCAAGGCGCTTTTTCGAGCTGAACGACTGGCAGCTGCACGACATCGTCTGCGATTGCCACGTCGGCTCAACCATGAAAGCGCGCTGGGCTGCGACGCGGGTCCGCTCAGCCATCAGCGGCAGGTTCTTTGCGTGGTTGCGGCAAAGGATAATGCGCTGACCGTAGTTGGGGATCGTCGTCGCTTCGGTGCGGCATACGATCCCCTGTCTTGCCGATTGGATGTCTTGCCGATTGGATGTCTTGCCAATCGGATTGTCTTGCCGACGCGGATCAACGCTTGTCCTGGTACAGCCGGTTGGTCGCCCGGTCGCTCTCCCGTTGTTCGGCGGGTCCACGCCGACGGCGTGCGATAACGGCATAGGCCATCAGCACGATCAGCAGCAATGGGCCGCCGGCAACGACGACCAACCACATGATATGTCCAAACATGGCGGCATCTCCTTTCCCAG
>NZ_RZOM01000817.1:0-2875 GCF_003999175.1 Mesorhizobium sp. M7A.F.Ca.ET.027.03.2.1
CTCGTAGGCGATGTCCTCCACCGTGCGTACGGTGAACAGCAGCAGACGCTTGGCCTCCAGCAGCCGCCTTTCGCTGACGACCCGCTTGACACCGGCGCCCAGCACCGCATGGGCAGCCTTGTCGAGAAGATGCGGCGTGGTGGCCAGCGCCTCGACGTAGCGATCGACCGGCCAGTTGTCGCGGAAATGCGCGTCGGCGAGCCGACGCAGGCCCCGCGCCAGCGAAGCATTGGAAGAGGCGGCGGATGAGGTCACGCCGGGGCTGAGGCGCGCAATATGGGAGAGTGCGACGGCGATCAGCGCCGGCAGGACCCTGTCATTGCCGGCTTGCGCCTCGGCATATTCGGCGGCGATCATCTCCAGCACCGCCGCCAGTCTCGCCCACGCTGCGTGTCGTGGCAGACCGTCGGCAAAGACCGGCCTGTCCAGCGGCAGCAGGCTGTGAGCGGCGATGGCCGCGAGCGCGCCGTCGGCGACCGAGACGACGATGGCGTCGGTGCCGGGTCCGATCGAGAAGCCATGCACGACAGCGCTCGGCACGAAGCTGACGGCAGGCGCCGAAAAGTCCCAGGATCGGTCTTCGATACGGTAGGTACCGGAGCCGCTGGTCCAGTAGGTGATCTGGCCCATCTGCGGATGCTTGTGCGCCGCAACCTGACCAAGATGGATGTTGCTGCGCGCAAGCACCGTCTCGACATGCAGAAAACCGACATCGAGCGGCCTCACCGGCTCGCCATAGACGAAGAAGTCGGGGATGGAATTCTGGCTCATGGCGCCTGAAAAAGTCCAATCGGTTTTGCCGTTCCGTCCATAACCGATGCATGTCCAAGGCGCTAGTGTTGCGACTCAAGAGGAGGACCATCATGCGATCAGAAGACTTCCGCACTGATAAGGCACGGCCGTTCACCGGGGCCGAGTATCTGGAGAGCCTGCGCGACGGCCGCGAGGTCTATATCAATGGCGAACGCATTGCCGATGTCACCACGCACCCGTCGATGCGCAATTCGGCGCGGTCGCTGGCGCGCCTCTACGATGCGCTGCATGATCCCCTGCGACGGGACACGCTGACCTCGCCGACCGACACCGGCTCGGGCGGCTACACCCACAAATATTTCCGCGTTGCCAAATCCTCGGCTGAGCTTGTTACCCAGCAGACGGCGATCGCCGAGTGGTCGCGCATGTCCTATGGCTGGATGGGGCGCACGCCCGACTACAAGGCGGCGCTGATGAACACGCTCGGCGCCAATGCCGACTGGTACGGGCCGTTCAAGGACAATGCTCTGTCCTGGCACAAACGTGCGCAGGAAGCCGCACTGTTCATGAACCATGCCATCGTCAATCCGCCGATCGACCGCCACAAGCCGGCCGAACAGGTGAAGGACGTCTTCGTCCACATCACCAAGGAGACGGATGCCGGCATCTATGTCTCCGGCGCCAAGGTGGTGGCGACGTCCTCGGCGCTGACCCACTACAATTTTCTGGCGCAGGGCTCGGCGACGATCACTGAGGATCCGTCGCTGTCGGTGATGTTCATCGTGCCGATGAATGCGCCGGGGATAAAGATGTTCTGCCGCGTCTCCTACGAGCAGACGGCCAACACGGTGGCGGCGCCCTTCGACTATCCGCTGTCGTCGCGCTTCGACGAGAACGATGCGATCCTGGTGCTCGACAATGTCTTCATCCCCTGGGAGGACGTTCTGGTGCTGCGCGACGCGCAGAAAATCCTGTCCTTCCATCCGGCATCCGGCTTCATGCATGGCTACTGCTTCCAGGGCTGCACGCGTTTCGCCGTCAAGCTCGATTTCCTCGCCGGCCTGCTGGCCAAGGCGCTGCGCGCCACGGGCGGCGATGCTTTCCGCGGCAACCAGGCGGCACTGGGCGAGGTCATCGCGCTCAGGCACATGTTCTGGAGCTTTTCCAACGCCATGGCCTACAACCCGATCCCGTGGGCGAATGGCGCGGTGCTGCCCAATCTGGAAGCCGCGCTCGCCTACCGCACCTTCATGTCGGAAGCCTATCCGCGCGTCATCGACACCGTGCGCCGGGTGATCGCGTCCGGGCTGATCTACCTCCCGTCGTCGGTGCGCGACTTCAACAACCCCGAGATCGACAAGTATCTGGCGCAATATGTGCGTGGCTCCAACGACATGGGCCACATCGAGCGCATCAAGATCATGAAGCTTTTGTGGGACGCGACCGGCACCGAGTTCGGCGGCCGCCACGCGCTCTACGAGCTCAACTATGCCGGCGCGCCGGAAGAGGTGCGGCTGCAGGTGCTGAAAGGAGCTGAACGCGGCGGGCGGCTGAAGGCGATGGAAGAGCTCGTCGACACCTGCATGGCCGACTATGACGAGAATGGCTGGACGGGCGATACCTGGTTCAATCCGCTTGTCTCAACGGCCGAGTGAAACCAGATGGCCACGCAGATTTCGAAAGCCGATTTCCGCGACGCCATGGCGAGGGTCTGCGCGCCGGTCAACATCGTCACCACCGATGGCCCGGCAGGGCGCGGCGGCTTCACCGCCACCGCCATGTGCAGCGTCTCCGACGAGCCGCCGACGCTGCTGGTGTGCATGAACGGGCGCTCGACGCAGGCCGCCATGTTCCTGTCCAACCAGCGCTTCTGCGTCAACGTGCTGACGCATGACCACATGCATCTGGCGGGAAAATTCGCTGGCGCGGCCAGGGACATGGAGGCACGCTATGCCTCGGCGCGCTGGCAGACGCTGACCTCCGGCACGCCGGCACTCTCGGATGCGATCGTCAATTTCGATTGCGAGATCGAGACTGTGCATGTCGTCGGCACGCACAATGTCATGATCGGCCGCGTCATCGACGTCCGGCACGGCAGCGGCGGCTCGGCCCTGCTCTATGT
>NZ_RZOM01000818.1:0-2868 GCF_003999175.1 Mesorhizobium sp. M7A.F.Ca.ET.027.03.2.1
TGAACTACCATGTCGAACATCACATGTTCCCGATGGTGCCGTATCACGCGCTGCCGAGGCTGCACGAATTGATCAAGCACGATCTGCCCGAGCCGAACCCTTCGATGTGGCATGCCTATCGCGAGGTCTGGCCGGTGCTCATCAAGCAGCTTCAGTACGAGGACTATTTTCTCAAGCGTGAATTGCCGCCGACGGCCAAGCCATACCGGGACGAGTTCCATGCGCTGACCGTTCCGGCGGCGGCGGAATAGAGTTGCAGGAGACGAGAGATGGCCGACTGGGTTGAAGCGTGCGGCGTCGACGATGTCGAGGAAGAGGATGTCATCCGCTTCGATCATGGCGGCCGTACCTTCGCCATCTATCGCAGTCCCGATGACGAGTACTTCGCAACCGACGGGTACTGCACGCATGAGAAGGCGCATCTGGCCGATGGGCTGGTGATGGACGACATCATCGAATGCCCCAAGCACAATGGCCGCTTCAACTACAAGACGGGTGTGGCCCGAGGCGCACCGGTATGCGTCAATCTCGCCACCTATCCAGTGAAGGTCGAGGCTGGCAAAGTGATGATCCAGATCGGCTGACCTGCCGCCGAATGCAACTGAGGGAACCCATTTGATGAGCCGGAAAAGACCGACGGTGGCGGATTTGCGCGCCATGAAGGGCAAGCGACAGCTGACCATGCTGCGCGTGCTGACGATGGACGAGGCCGAGGCCGCGGAGCGCGCGGGGGTCGACATCGTCTCGGTGCCGCCCGAACTGGTGCTCAACCCGCAATACCGCGACGCCGCCCCCAGCCTGTTCACCATGCCGGGCGACAATTTCTACGAGATCGGAACGGCGGACGATTTCGTGCGCTGGGCTTTCCGGCTCTACAAGGCCGGCGCCGACGCGGTCTATTGCAGCGCCGGCTACGCCACGATCAAGCGGATGGCCGATGACAATATCCCGGTGATCGGCCATGTCGGGCTGATCCCGTCACGGGCCACCTGGACCGGCGGCTTCAAGGCGGTCGGCAAGACCGCCGACACCGCCATGGAGGTCTTCGCTGCGGTGAAACAACTGGAGGCCGCAGGCGCCATCGGCGCCGAGATCGAGGTCGTGCCGGTCGAGGTGGCCAAGGCGATCTCGGAACGCACATCCTTGATCATGCTGTCGATGGGGGCGGGCACCGGTTGCGATGCGCAATATCTGTTCGCCGACGACATCCTCGGCCAGAACCGGGGCCACATGCCTCGCCATTCCAAGGTCTATCGCAATTTCGCCGCCGAATATGATCGTTTGCAGGCCGAGCGCATCGCCGCGTTCTCGGAGTATGTTACCGATGTCAACAGTCTCGCCTATCCCGAAGACAAGCATGTGGTGCATATGGATCCGGCTGAGCTCAGCCTGTTCATGAAAAGGGTCGACAGGGCGTGAAATCTCAAGACAATAATGCGACGGACGACGCCGCGCCGGTTCATATTCTTACGCTTTCCTGCGAGGACCGGCCGGGGATCGTCGCCGCCGTCACGGCGGAGCTTGCCGCGAACGGCGCCAACATCGCCGAAAGCAGCCAGTTCTGGGACCGGCAGACCAATCGCTTTTTCATGCGGATCGCCTTCATCAGCCCGCCAGGCTCGACCAGCGACAGCCTGGAGCGGGCCTTGAAATCAAGTGTCGACCGGTTCGGCATGAAGACCGCGCTCGTCGATCAGGGGCGCCGCCCGAAGATCATCGTCATGGTCTCCAAGTTCGACCACGCGCTTCTCCATCTGCTGTACCAGATCAGGGTCGGCTGGCTGAACGCGGAGGTTGCCGCCGTCGTCTCCAACCACGAGGATGCCCGCCGCTTCGCCGAGCTGGAGGGCATTCCCTACCACCATTGGCCGACCACCAAGGAGAACAAGGCCGAACAGGAACAGAAGCTGCTGGACCTGGTGCAGCGGACAGGGGCCGAACTGGTCATCCTGGCGCGCTACATGCAGGTCTTTTCAAAAGGCCTGTCGGACCGGCTGTTCGGACGGGCGATCAACATCCACCATTCCTTCCTGCCGAGCTTCAAGGGCGCCAAGCCTTATCACCAGGCCTTCGACCGCGGCGTCAAGCTGATCGGTGCGACGGCGCATTACGTCACCTCCGACCTCGACGAGGGCCCGATCATCGACCAGGAGACCGAACGCGTCACCCATGCGATGAGCGCCGAGGATTTCGTTGCAGTCGGGCGCGACATCGAAAGCCGGGTGCTGGCGCGCGCGGTCAAGCTGCATCTCGAAGCCCGCGTCATGCTCAACGGCCACAAGACCATCGTCTTCTGAGAAGCCGCGTCAGGCCGGCCAACTGCCGCCGGCGAGCGCGCCGTAAAGCGTCTCGGCGTCGATACCGAGCGGCCGGTCCTCTTTCAGCATGGGGACGAGCGAGCGTATCGCCCTGTGAATTGTTGCGGTGCGTGGCGCCAATGTGAAGCCGTCGCGCAGGTCGATGGCCTGTGCGGCGGCCATCAATTCAAAGGCGATCAACCGCCGCCATAGCACGATCATCCCGGCGCATTTCGCAACCGCCAGGGGTGTCTGCGTGGCATGATCCTCGACGCCTTCCGAAACCGGAAGAAAATCGAGCATCACCGGATTGGCCTTGTGGCGGATGGCGGCCAGGATCGACGTCACCGTCTTCTGCAGCGGTACGAGGCCGGCCGAGGCGCCGCCGACCGGCGACAGATATTTCGGCAGGCCATTGCGGCCGGAACCGGTGAGTTGGATGAAGCGCGCGGCACTGGCCGCGGCACATTGGGCGATCGCGAGGCCGAGCGTCTCGAAGGCGAGCGCCAGCGAGGCTGTGTGGAAATTGCCGGTCGACAGCACCAGCTCATCATCGCCGAGCACCAGCGGG
>NZ_RZOM01000819.1:0-2866 GCF_003999175.1 Mesorhizobium sp. M7A.F.Ca.ET.027.03.2.1
CGATGGCGATCTTGCTCAGATCCTCGCCGCGTATGCCGCGCACCAGCGCTCCGGTTCCGCCGCCGACATTGCCTTGCGCAAGCACCTGGCCATCAATCAGCGGGATGGCGTATTTAACGCCTGCTACACCGTTGATGCGGCTGGCGACCTGCGCATAGTCCTCCAGCGGCGAATCGAGCGGCTGCACGATCAGATGGCCGTTGACGCCGAGAATGCGCGTCAAAAGCTCCGCCCTGAAACCGTTCATCACCGCCATCACCACGATCAGCGTGGCGACGCCCAGCATGATGCCCAGAAACGAGATCGAGGCGATCACCGAGATCACCGTCTCCTTGCGCCGCGAACGCAGATAGCGCCAGGCGACCATGCGCTCGAAGATGGAAAAGGGTCCGGCGCCGACCGGTCTTGCCGCCACCGCCTCGTTCATGCGGCGACACCGAAACGCTTCTTCACGTCTGCGATCGGCAGCGTCTCGCGCTCGCCGGTCTTGCGATTCTTGATCTCGATCTCGCCGGCTGCGACACCACGCGGCCCGACGATCACTTGCCAGGGCAGGCCGATCAGGTCGGCGGTGGCGAACTTGCCGCCGGGCCTCTGGTCGGTGTCGTCGTAGAGCACGTCCTTGCCGGCGGCGACGAAAGCGGCATGCAATTCGTCGCAGACGCGGTCGCACTCGGCGTCGCCCGCTTTCATGTTGATCAGCCCGATGTCGAACGGAGCCACCGCCTCCGGCCAGATGATGCCGTTGTCGTCATGGCTGGCTTCGATGATCGCCGCGACCAGCCGCGACGGACCGATGCCGTAGGAGCCGCCGGAGACGAAATGATCCTTGCCGTCGGGCCCGGTCACCTTGGCGCCCATCGGCTTCGAATATTTGTCGCCGAAATGGAAGATGTGGCCTACCTCGATGCCGCGCGCCGAAACCTTGTCGCTCTCGCCGATCTTCTCCCACGCCGCCTCGTCGTGCATCTCGTCGGTGGCTGCGTAGGGTGTCGTCCAAGTCTTGACGATATCGCCGATCTCGGCGGCATTGGCGAAGTCGGTCTTCTCTCCGGGCACATCGAGCGAAAGATAGTCGCGGTGGCAATAGACCTGGCTCTCGCCGGTGTCGGCCAGGATGATGAATTCATGGCTGAGATCGCCGCCGATCGGCCCGGTGTCGGCCCGCATCGGTATCGCCTGTAGCCCCATGCGCGTAAAAGTCCGGAGATAGGACACGAACATCCTGTTGTAGGCCGCCCTGGCGCCCTCGAAGTCGAGGTCGAAAGAATAGGCGTCCTTCATCAGGAACTCGCGCGAACGCATGACGCCGAAGCGCGGCCGCACTTCGTCGCGGAACTTCCACTGGATGTGGTAGAGATTGAGTGGCAGGTCCTTGTAGGACTTCACATAGGCGCGGACGATCTCGGTGACCACTTCCTCATTGGTCGGGCCGTAGAGCATGTCGCGGTCCTGCCGGTCCTTGATGCGCAGCATCTCCTTGCCATAGTCGTCATAGCGGCCGCTTTCGCGCCACAGATCGGCCGACTGGATGGTCGGCATCAGGATTTCCAGCGCACCGGCGCGGTTCTGCTCCTCGCGGATGATGCGGCAGACCTTGTCCAGCACCCGCTTGCCGAGCGGCAGCCACGAGAAACTGCCCTGCCCCTGCTGGCGGATCATGCCGGCGCGCAGCATCAGCCGGTGCGAGACGATCTCGGCCTCGCGCGGGTTTTCTTTGAGGATCGGCAGGAAATAGCGCGACAAACGCATGGACAGGTCCGTGAGTGAGGAGGGCCGCGTCAGAATCGGCGCGACTTTGGCTTGCTTGACCCGGCTTCATAGCCATTTCAAGGCGGAATGGGAACCCGGACGCTTCGGCCCGAAAAGCGGCAATCGATTTTCAAAAAGCATGGGATAGCCGGGATCAGAAGCGTCGCACCGTCCTTCGCCCGCCCAGAAGACCCACGGCGCTGCAAGGCCTCCCGGTCACCGCGCGCGTCTTGATGATCGTTCGCCAAGCAACGCCTGCCACACTATTGTGCAGTGCAGCACGAGAATGCCCGTTTCAAGGCAAAATTCTTCGTGACATTTTCATTCGCCTTAGGCTAATGTACCTCGATAACCGAGAGGGTGGAAAAAAATCTGCTCTCCTACGCGGTCAAAGTCTTGGGAGGATGCGATCTAGGCGCGGTTACTCGCTGCCGCCGGAAACCGGAAACAGATCGGACGCGTTTAAATTGCAAGGCCTCGTGCCTTGCATTTTTTTTGTGCAATCATCTGCTTAGCGCAACGCGTTGCCAAACCACCTTACCCAGCGTCAGCGCTCGTCCGGCCGCAAAACTGGACGGAAGCCCTGTTCGAAACCATGCACAGTTTTCGACGAGCGAAACGCCGCTGCCGGGCGTTTATTTGGCTAAGGTTTGGCTGAATTCTGGCACGATGTGCGGGATGTCGTTGAGGCTGTATCCGAGCCCATGCGTCAGGCCATAGAAAATGCCCATCAGGATCGCGGTGGCGATGGTGGTGCGGATCACCGCGCGCAGCATGTGGGGACCGCGCGGCGCGCTCGGAACCGTGCCGAGCGTCACGTCACGATCATCGTCCTGCGTCCTCACGCTGAACGGCAGCACAGCGAACAGCACCACCCACCACGTCGCGAAAAACAGGGCGGTGAACGAAACCCAGCTCATGATTGCTCCAGTTCGATCAGCGTTCCGAAAAAATCCTTCGGATGCAGGAACAGCACCGGCTTGCCGTGCGCGCCGATCTTCGGATTGCCGTCGCCCAGCACGCGGGCGCCGGCGGCCTTGAGCTGATCGCGCGCGGCCAGGATGTCGTCGACCTCATAGCAAAGGTGATGCATGCCGCCGGAGGGGTTCTTCTC
>NZ_RZOM01000081.1:0-10650 GCF_003999175.1 Mesorhizobium sp. M7A.F.Ca.ET.027.03.2.1
GTGTTTACCGGCGGTTTTCTACTGTTCGGCGGCCGCGCCGCCGACCTTATCGGTCAGCGCCGCATCTTCATCTTCGCGCTCTGGCTCTATGCGCTTTCGTCGCTGGTCGGCGGCCTCGCCTGGTCGCCGGAAATCATCATCGCTGCGCGTGCCGTGCAAGGCATCGGCGGCGCTTTCCTGTTCCCGGCGACGCTCTCGCTGATCAACCGCCTGTTTGCCGAAGGACCGGAACGCAACAGGGCGCTGGCGGTGTGGGGCGGTGCCGGCGCGAGCGGCCTTACCCTTGGCTCACTGGCCGGTGGAATCCTGACAGGCGCCTTCGGCTGGTCGTCGGTCTTCTACGTCAATGTGCTGCTGGCTGGCATCGCCATCATCGCCGCATTTGCCATCATTCCGCGCGATCCCAAGCGGCACCAGCACCGCAACTTCGATCTGCCGGGCGCGCTGACCGTCACCGCAGGCGCCACATTGCTGGTCTTCACGCTGGTCCAGGGACCTGAATATGGCTGGGGTTCGCCAGCGATCATCGCCAGCGCCGCACTGGCAGCGATCTTCATTATCGCCTTCGCGCTGATTGAGGCGAAGAGCGCTGACCCGCTGATGCCGCTGCGGCTGTTCCGCAATCGCAGCCTCGTCGCCGGCATGACGATCACCTTCCTGTTCATGGGAACGTTCGGAGCCCTGCCCTATTTCCTGACCGTGCTGTTGCAGACCGTACATGGCTTCACCGCCCTGCAAACAGGCCTGGCGTTCCTGGTGCCGTCGATCGCCATCGCCGCCGGCACGCAGCTTGGTGAACGCCTGGCGACGCGCTTTTCTACACGCTCGACCCTGGTCGGCGGCATGATAGTCGGCGCAGCCGGCACAGCGCTGATGGTCCTTGGAGCATCAGCCGACAGCAGCTATGCCGCCATCGTTCCCGGCCTGATCATCTCCGGTGTCGGACAGGGCATCGTCTGGACCGCCATGTGGATCGCGGCCGCGTCGGGCGTGGCACACGACGAACAGGGCGTTGCCTCGGGAATGGCCTGCACGACGCTCAACATCGGCAACGCGATCGGCATGGCGACATTGATCGCGATCGCCAACAGCCATGTCGGCGGATTGACTGGCGATGCACTGAAGGCCGCGATCGCCGACGGCATACAGATCGCCTTCTGGCTGGCGGCGGCGGGCATCTTTGTCAGCCTGCTGGCCGCGTTCGCTTTGCCGGGAAAGGCGAAGCAGCGGGCAACCGGGTGACGCCGCTCAGTTCACCCGGCTGATGCAGAAATCGATGACGTCGATCAGCGCCGATTTCTGCGGCGTCGCTTCCAGCGGCGCCAGCGCGTCGCGGGCGATCTCGCCGAAATGGCGGGCTCGTCCGATCGTGTCGGCGATGGCGCCATGGCGAGTCATCAGGCCGATCGCCTTTTCCAGGCCGGCGTCATCGGTGACATTGTCCTCGATGGCACGCTTCCAGAAAGTGCGCTCGGCCTTCGTGCCCCGCCGATAGGCGAGAATGACTGGCAAGGTCACCTTGCCTTCGCGGAAATCGTCACCGACATTCTTGCCGAGATCCTTGCTGGTGCCGCCATAGTCCAGCGCGTCATCGATCAGCTGGAAGGCAAGGCCGAGATTCATGCCGTAGGAGCGCAGCGCCGCACGATCGTTGCGGGTCGCCTGGGCAATGACGGGCCCGACCTCGGCAGCAGCCGAAAAAAGTGCGGCGGTCTTGGCCTTGATGACGGCGAAATGCTCGTCCTCGGTGGTTTCGAGGTTCTTGGCGGCGGCAAGCTGCATAACCTCGCCCTCGGCGATGATCGAGGCAGCACTCGACAGGATATCGAGCGCTTCGAGCGAGCCGACATCGACCATCATGCGGAAAGCCTGGCCGAGCAGGAAGTCACCGACCAGCACGCTTGCCTGGTTGCCCCAGATCATGCGGGCGGTCTTCTTGCCGCGCCGCATGCCGCTCTCGTCGACGACATCGTCGTGCAGCAGCGTCGCCGTGTGCATGAATTCGACGGAGGTGGCGAGCTTGACGTGGCCCTCGCCGGCATAGCCGAACATCTGCGCGGCGGCCAGCGTCAGCATCGGCCGCAGCCGTTTGCCGCCGGACGAGATCAGATGATTGGCGACCTCCGGGATCATCTCGACGTCGGAGCCGGCCTTGGACAGGATCAATTCATTGACGCGCCCCATATCGGCCGCTGTCAGATCGATCAGATCCTTGATGGAGGCGGGCTCCCGCTTCCCGTTTTCGATGTTGAAAACGACACCCACGACAATCACTCCCGTCTTGGTATAGAGCGTGCGACGGCACCCTTAGTCCCTGCATGGACTCTAGGGCGGCGGACATGGCCACGGCAAGTGGCGAATTGGCGCGGCGTCGATGACGGAATGTCAACGACCACAGAGGGAACGGGGCTCTGCCTCGGAATCCCCTGCCCGTTTACATCAATAGCGCAAACTGCGAGTTTCATACGATGATAGAACTTGTCCGCACCAACGATGCCGTGATCATCTCCTTTGTGGAATCGCTGATGCGCGACGCTGGCATCGCCTGCTTTGTCGCAGATCAGAATATGAGCATTCTCGAAGGATCGATCGGTCTTTTGCAGAAACGCGTCATGGTCGATGCCGACCAGGCCGACGCGGCACGGCGCATCCTCAGGGATGCCGGCATCGCCAACGAGATCCGCGGAAAATAATGCCCGCCGCGCCCGCCGCCCTTGTTCCGGACACGCCGGCCCATACGGTCGACGCCTTCCATCGCGGCCGGTTCTGGCTCGTCCAGCCCAAGCAGGGCGGCCATCGCGCCGGCATGGATGCGATGATGCTGGCGGCATCCGTGCCATCGACCTTTAGCGGGCGCCTGGCCGATTTTGGCGCCGGAGCCGGAGCTGCCGGACTGGCGGTGCTGTCACGCTGCCCGGCGGCAGAGGCGGTGCTTGTCGAACGCGCGCCGGAAATGGCGGCCTTCGCGGCGGCGACGCTTGCCCATCCCGGCAATGCCCATCTCAGCGATCGCGCCTCCGTGCTGGTCGCCAATGTCACCGTATCGGGCCGGGCGCGGGCGGCCGCCGGCCTCGCCGACAACGACTTCGACTTCGTCATCATGAACCCGCCTTTCAATGCCCCCCGGGACCGCGCCACATCGGATCGCCTGCGAAAGGAAGCCCATGTCATGGAGGACGGGCTGTTCGAGAGCTGGATCAGAAGTGCGGCGGCGGTGGTGAGGCCGCGCGGCGGGCTCGCCGTAATCGCCCGGCCCGAACAGCTCGGCGCCATTCTCGATGCGATCGCCGGCCGCTTCGGCGATGCCGAGATGCTCGCCGTCCACCCTCGTCCCGATGCGGCGGCGATCCGCATCGTCGTGCGGGCAGCGCTCGGGGCGCGGGGAAAGCTTGCCATACGCCCGCCCCTGATGCTCCACACGCAGTCAGGCAACGGCCCCGACGAGCGCAGCGAAATGATCACCAACGGCCTCGCCTCGCTGTTCGGAGATTGAGCTATTCTGCCCGGCGACATTGCCGTTGGCCGGGAAATCCCTACATGCCTGCAACCCACCGACCGGAGACCGCGCCCTCGTGAAACGCCTTATCAACCGCCTGCTGCCGAAATCCTGGCGCTCCACCGTCGTCACCATTCCGGTCATCCGGCTGCACGGCACCATCATGGCAGGCGGTGGCCAGTTTCGGCCGAGCCTGTCGCTGGCTTCCACCGCCGGCCTCATCGAGAAGGCGTTCTCCTACGACGCGCCGGCGGTCGCCATCTCGATCAATTCGCCGGGCGGCTCGCCGGTGCAGTCTCGGCTGATCTTCAAGCGCATCCGTGACCTGGCCACGGAAAAGAACAAAAAGGTACTGGTCTTCGTCGAGGATGTCGCGGCGTCGGGCGGCTACATGATCGCGGTCGCCGGTGACGAGATCTTCGCCGATCCGTCCTCCATCGTCGGGTCGATCGGCGTCGTCTCAGCTTCGTTTGGCTTCCCGGAACTGATGAAGAAGATCGGAATCGAACGACGTGTCCACACTGCCGGCCAGAACAAGGCGGTGCTCGATCCGTTCAAGCCCGAGAAGAAGGAAGATGTCGAACGGCTGAAGGCCCTGCAGCTCGAGGTGCACGCAACCTTCATCGACCTCGTCAAGGAGCGGCGCGGCACGAAACTGAAGGACGACCCGGACCTGTTCACCGGCCTGTTCTGGACAGGCATCAAGGGCCTCGAACTCGGTCTGGTCGATGCGCTCGGCGACATGCGAACGGTGCTCAAGACCCGTTTCGGGGCGAAAACGCAGCTCAGGCTGATCACGACGCCGCGCGGTTTCCTTAGCCGCTTCGGCCTGTTCGGCTCAAGCAAGGGCTTTTCAGCGCCCGATATTGCCGCGGCTGCCGCCAGCGGCGTGATCGATGCGGCGGAAGAGCGCGCATTGTGGTCTCGCTTCGGGCTTTGAAAACCCGGCAAAACCGTCTAGCATGAGAGCTTGAGTTTCATGCATGTCGTGTTCCCAAAAGCGGGTCGGCATGCATCAACCGACCCGACCGGCCGCCTTCGCCGGCCCAGCGTGGGAGGAGTTTTGGCATGCCGCAGATCATTTTCTTCGCCGTCGTTGGCGTTGCCGCTTATTTCGGCTACCGCACCTTCATTAGGGAAGCCGAGCGCGTGACCGCCAAGGTGCGGCGCACAGAAAAGCAGACGGCCAACGGCGCGATCGGAACGCTGGTCAAGGATCCGAAGACCGGCGAATACCGACTGGCCAAGGACTGACCATCATTTCGCTTACATCAAACGCAGTGGACACCGCTTTCGGTGTGCGCACTTGGCCTGCGTACGCCAAGATCAATCTTGCGCTGCATGTCACAGGCAGGCGCCCTGACGGCTATCATCTGATCGAAAGCCTGGCGGTATTCACGCGTTTCGGCGACAGGGTCGAAATCGCACTCGCCGACAGCGATGAGTTTGCCGTGTCCGGCCGCTACGCGCCGGAAGTTCCTCTCGACGCCAGCAATCTGGTGCTCAAGGCGCGCGATGCCCTGCGGCAGACAGCCGGGCACGAGAGAACACCGCCGGTCGCCATCCGGCTGGAAAAGAACCTGCCGGTTGCCTCCGGCGTCGGCGGCGGTTCGAGCGACGCGGCGACCGTGCTGCGCGGGCTGGTGGAGACATGGGCGCTGGACATCGATGGCGCAGAGCTGGCGCGAATCGGCCTTTCGCTTGGCGCCGATGTGCCGATGTGCCTGGTGGCAAAGCCGCTGGTGGCGCGCGGCATCGGGGATGAACTGTCGATGGTGCCGGATTTTTCGGCGCTTGGCCTGGTGCTGGTCAATCCAGGCACCCCGGTGTCGACGGCGGATGTCTTTGCAGCGCTTTCCCGGCGCGACAATGAGGCCTTGCCGCCGCTGCCGCGCGGCATCGATTTTCACAGCCTGCGCAACTGGCTGGAGATTACTCGCAACGATCTCGAGCCCGCGGCGCTGGCGATGCAGCCCGCCATCGGCAGGGCGCTTTCCTGGCTGAACAAGGCCGGATCGGGTTTTTCACGGATGTCCGGGTCCGGCGCCACCTGCTTCGGCCTGTTCGAGACCGGCAATGTCGCCAAGCGCGCCGCCGCCGAGATCCGCGGCCGCCAGCCCGACTGGTTCGTCGCGGCGACGCGCACCATCGCATCGGAGGGCGCAGATGGCCAGAATTGACGAGAGCCGCTCCTTCATTCCCGTGCGCATCGCGGTGCTGACCGTTTCGGACACGCGCAGCCTCGCCGACGACAAATCCGGCCAGACGCTGGCCGACCGCATCACCGAGGCCGGCCATCTGCTGGCGGCCCGCAATATCGTCACCGACGACCGCGAGAAAATCCGCGACACGGTTCTGGCGTGGTCACAGGACAAGAATATCGATGTCGTCATCACCACCGGCGGTACCGGCTTCACAGGCCGTGACGTGACGCCGGACGCGCTGGAGCCGATCTTCGAAAAGCGCATGGATGGCTTTTCGGAAGTGTTCCACCGGATTTCCTACGACAAGATCGGCACCTCGACGATCCAGAGCCGGGCGACCGGCGGCCTCGTCAACGCCACCTTCGTCTTCGTGCTGCCGGGTTCGCCAGGCGCCTGCAAGGACGCGTGGGACGGCATCCTGAAAGCGCAGCTCGACTACCGGCACACGCCATGCAACTTCGTCGAGATCATGCCGCGCCTGGACGAGCATTTGCGGCGCGGCAAATCGGCTCCGTAAAAGCCGAGGCAAAGCGCCGGTTCCACGCCGCGTTCGCCAGGCAAAACAGCACCGGCGCCTTTGAAACCCCATTCCAAACCGGACCTCGGAAAAGTACCTTGTCTGAAGGCGATCATCGCCGTTCACGACAAGGCAGCTACGATGACCGTGCACACCGGTGGATGCCATTGCGGCAACATACGCCTTGAATTTTCAACCGAGCTCGAGCCACCGCAAACCGAAGTTCGCGCTTGCCAATGCTCGTTCTGTGTCAGACATGGTTCGCGCGCCGTTGCCGATCCGAATGGCAGACTGGTCATCTCGGTCAAGGACGAGACGCAATTGCGGAGATATCAGTTCGGGCTGAGGACGGCCGACTATCTGATCTGCCGGCGGTGCGGTGTCTACGTCGCCGCAATCGCCAGAGATGACGATGCAATCGCCAGAGATGACGATGCAAGGGCGATCGTCATCATCAACGCCCTGGACGACCGCGAACGGTTCAACCAGGAGCCGGTCCGCGTTGACTTCGATACGGAAAACAGGGCGCAGCGCCAAGCCAGACGCCGCACACACTGGACACCTGTCGAGATGAGCTTCGGATAGGCAGCTCTCAGCGGATAACCGGCTCGCCATGAAACCGTCGGCGCGACGGCGGCGATACGCCGAAGCCGACTTCCATCATCAGTCGCGGCGTGCGTGCCGGCACGGTGCCCATATGAAAGCCAAAGGGGTCCTCGACGAAGCCGAGACCGGCCTCGCCGGTCAGCGTCACCGGGCTCTGCTCGCCATAGACATCCAGCACCTGTTGCGCGGGATGGCCAACCAGAAGCGTGAGCTGATGCTTGAGGCTGCGGCGCTTGTGGCTGCCCCTGACATAGACATGCGGACCGGTGTCGGCGTCGACCGGCTTGAGGTAGAAGAAGAATTTCAGCATGCGCCAATCATCGAGGTCGAAATGATACTTGCCGAGCGAGGCGAGATTCTTGTCGGCGTCCGAAGCCGCACCGGTTGGAAAACTCCACCAGACGCGCGTCGTGATCAGTTTTGCCTGGCCGCCGAGATAGTGCGCGGCAATATCCAGAAGCAGCGGATCGCGCTGGATGGCAAGAGCCGCCGGGCAGTCGAGGATGCGCTCGAAAAAATGCCCGCTGAGCAGCGAGCGGCCAAGGCGTTTCTCGGCCTCGGCATGTTCCCCCGGCATGAATTCGAGACGGCGGTCGAAATTGCCGAAGCAAGGCGTGCGCCCGGCGAAGTCGGCGATCTCTTCATGGATATCAGGCGGCAGGACCAGGCCTGAGAACAGCCCGTCGGAGCGCAACGCATCGACGACCGCCCCCCGTTCGACACCGGCAAACATCGTGTTCCCCGGCATTGGCGACCGGGCGGGCGCGTTTTGCGCCCAGCCAATGCATGCGGCGTCCGGGCATCGTGCGCGCCAGCACGAACATCGGCAGCCAGGCAGGGTTCTCCCGCAGGTCCGTCAGATAGGTTGGAATACGTACGGCGATGCGCCGCAGCAGGCTGCCGTTGCGCGCAATGGCCTCGAGACTGGCCGCGCCGGATGTGTCGGGGGTTGAAAGCTTCATTGGGTCCTCGGCTATGAGAGCACCACCGATGCCGCATCGGTGCTCGCCTCTCGGCATGTCCCAAACCCAATTCCCGCTTGAACGGAAGCTAACCCCGCGTCAGATTTTGTGCAATGCACAATGACCTGAGCAACTGCAAAAATCACGTCGACGAGCGGCGCTCCTGCTTGGCCGGCGCCATCCAGATCTCCGCGTCGAGCCGCTTCGTCGCGAGGCCGCGGGCGATGGCCTCGGCACTGCCGGCGCTCTTTGCCGCGGCAGCCGCCTGACGCTTGCTGATCAGCAAGCCGTCGGCCAAGGCGCGGTTTCCCGAAAAGACCCGGGCCAGGAATGGCGTGCGACTGACTCGCGTGCGCGAAAACCGTGCCGCCATGGTCTGCCTGGCCGTGTGGGCGACAACTTCATCGATCCAGCCCTCCACCAGCCGCGCGCCCGGCTCCAGGAGCAGCAACCAATCCCCCTTGGCCTGGCGGATGCCGGCAGCGACACCGCCCGTCACGTACTGACAGCCGGCATGCTCGGCCACACGATGCGTCTGGTCGGTGGAGCCTATGTCGCAGACGATGACTTCACGCACCACGCCCTCGACCGCGCCGCCAATCAGCGAGGCGAGCGTGCGGGCGAGGCCCTCCTCGTCATTGCGGGTTTCGATGAGAACACTGAGCATCCTCAGCCGAATAGCGGAAAGCGCCGGACAGCGCCAGTTTTTGCATCGCACCACCATAGAAAGTTCTTGCTTTGTTCTCATCAACCAAATAGGAATAATTTCATGAACAGAGCGATTCGACACAACACGGACAGTCCTTGGGAGCGGGCGAAGATGGAACAGATCGTGCGCGCCGACATTGCAGCTTTCGGAGCAGGAAGAGCCGAGATGGCCAATGCGATGGTCGAGCAGAGCGGCATGCGTGTCCGCCCGGACCGCAACCGCGGCAGGTCAGCGGGCATCAATCCGTCCGGCCGGTTCGAGCCGGTCAGCCGGCACGTGTTCGACGATGGCTGGAATTCGCTGGAGGAACTGCCGCCCTTCAAGACCGAAGTGCAGGTCGAGAAGCCGCGCACAATCATCACCCGCAACGAATCGCCCGACATTTCCTTCGATCGTTCCATCAACCCCTATCGCGGCTGTGAGCATGGCTGCGTCTATTGCTTTGCCCGCCCGACGCACGCTTTCATGGGCCTGTCGCCGGGTCTGGATTTCGAATCGAAGTTGTTCGCCAAGCCTGATGCGGCGCGCTTGCTTGACAAGGAGCTTTCGAAAGACAGCTATCAGCCGCGCACCATCGCCATCGGCACCAACACCGACCCCTACCAGCCGATCGAGAAGCAATACCGGATCATGCGCGAAATCCTCGAAGTGCTGGAAGCGCGCGGCCATCCAGTCGGCATCGTGACAAAGTCCGCTCTGGTGACGCGCGATATCGATATCCTGTCGCGAATGGCCGAACGCGGGCTGGCCAAGGTGGCGCTGTCGGTGACGACGCTCGACCGTATGCTGGCGCGCACCATGGAGCCGCGCGCGTCGACACCGACCAAGCGGCTGGAAGCGATCCGGCAGCTTTCGGATGCCGGCATCCCGGCCTCGGTCATGGTGGCGCCGATCATTCCGGGCCTGACCGACCCGGAAATGGAACGCATCCTCGATTCGGCACGTGCGGCCGGCGCGCGCGAAGCCGGCTACGTGATCCTGCGCCTGCCATTGGAGGTCAGCCCGATCTTCAAGGATTGGCTGCTGCGTCATTATCCCGACCGCTACCGCCATGTGATGTCGCTGGTCCGGTCGATGCGTGACGGCAAGGACTACGATTCGGAATGGGGCAAACGCATGAAGGGCGCCGGTCCCTATGCCTGGCAGATCGGCCGGCGCTTCGAGATCACAGCCAAGCGGCTCGGCCTCAATGCCGAACGGCGCACGCTGCGGACCGACCAGTTCGTTGCCGCCGGGAAAGACCAGGTGCAGCTGACGCTGCTTTGAGAGACAATTCGTCGCGGTGGTTTGATCCGTCGCGGCACCAGAATCCCGTCCGGCCTGCCCCGGCCTGCAGACGGTGCCCTCCCGGTCCGGCGCCCCACCCGACCCGGAGGGACTTGCGGAGAATCAGAGCCGATGCGAACCTCGCCGCAACATGGCTCGCGCGCGTTCTGATTCTCCGCCTCTCTTTGAGATCATCGAGAAGCCCGACTTCTCCTTCGAGACGAAGGCGATGGCGGAGGGGCTGTGGCCGGTTGCCGGGATGGACGAGGCCGGCCGTGGCCCCCTGGCCGGGCCGGTGGTCGCCGCGGCCGTGGTGCTCGATCCCGCCAACATTCCCGACGGCCTCGACGATTCCAAGCGCCTCAGCCATCTGCAGCGTGAAGCCTTGTTCCTGCGAATTCTCGGCTCTGCGCAGGCGGTCTCAATGGCCTCCATCAGTGCCGAGGGTATCGACGGCAGCAACATCCTCAAGGCAAGCCTGGAAGCCATGCGCCGCGCCCTGGTAGGGCTGTCGGTCAGACCGAAGCTCGCCCTTGCCGATGGACGCGACGTGCCGCCTGGCCTGCCTTGTGAAGGGCGCGCGCTGATCAAGGGCGACCAGCGTTCGCAGTCGATCGCCGCCGCCTCGATCGTCGCCAAGGTGATGCGCGATCGCATGATGTGCGGCTGCGGCAACCATCACGACCGCTACGGCTTCGAAGTCCATATGGGCTACGCCACGCTTCGCCATCGCACGGCAATCGAGGCGCATGGCCCGGTGGCGCGGCTGCATCGCGTATCGTTTTCGCCGTTCAGGCTGGGTGGCGCTGAAGTGGTTGAGGAAGAGAGCTTCGTCGGAATGGATAGCTGATCTCCCCCCTCGAGGGGGAGATGGCCGGCAGGCCAGAGGG
>NZ_RZOM01000820.1:0-2865 GCF_003999175.1 Mesorhizobium sp. M7A.F.Ca.ET.027.03.2.1
ATGTAGAGGTTCCCACGCGTCACCGTCAGAACGTTTTCGATCACGGATGGAAAATGCATGGCCGCGATCAACGAAACGCAGTCGGAAAAGGCTTCCTGAAAGCCCAGATATTCGGGGAACTCAGCTCCCGGCTTGGGTATGCCCAGGACGCTGTAGACGAACGCATGGCCAACCTCATGCGCGATAATATCGAAGTCGAGGCTGAAGGGGAGCGCGCGTCCGTCTTCCGTGAATTGGCTGCCGAGCTCGAGGAAGCCATAGCCGTATTGAGCGTTGTCCCAATCCGGCAGGATCGAGATTTCCAGACGGTCGTGGTGATCGTGGAAATGCCAGACGAGCGGTTGGCCGATGTAACGCTCCCAAACGTCGAGCGTGAAGCGCACGCGTTCGGATGCGTGCGCTGCTTCGAAGCCGGGCGTCGAGGGCTGATAGTGATCGAAGTTGCCTTCCTCGTCGGGAATGGCCGGATCGAGGATCGCTCGCGTCCAGGGCGGCAGGGAGATGAAGGGCGTGCCCAACGGACCGTGGTTGACGCCATAGGGCCGCGTCTTGTCGGCCGGCTCGACGACATACATACGATCGTCGGATGGGCCAGGTCCGACACTGCCTCGCGGGGACGAAACCGTAATGATCTCGGGACTTGACGTAGGGTCTTCGAACGGAGGCTGAACGAACAACCTGAACCGGGTACCCATTCCCCACCTCTCGGTTATATTAGTAGCATAACATAATATCCGCGGGATGGCGAGGGCGTTGGTTTGTCGGGTAAATCTTCCTGAAGGCCGATTATTGATTATCGGCGACAATTTGACTCAAGAACAATGCGTATCGCTACTGCAGCAGCTGGAGCAACTTCTGGTAGCGAGGATGACTACGAACAGAGGCGAAATCGGAATCGTTCTTGAACCAGAGTCTCATCTCGGCGCCAGCCTGCGGCAGCCACGCTTCCAAAAGGTCGATCGAACGTTCGAACTCCCCCAGCAACGCATAGGTACAAGCTGCGTTGTATTGGACGTTGATATCGTTAGGGTCGATCGCCAGAGACCGGTCAAGCCACTTGGCCGCCCTATCGCGTTCACCAAGGAAGGCCAGCACGATAGCCCCCAGGCAGGCACAATTGGCGTTCTCGGGATGCAAACGGAGTTCCTCTTCAGCTCTCTCCAATGCGATTCGTGCATAAAGCTCCGCGTCGTTCTGTTGGCCGAGAGTCCGAAAGACGTTCACCAGCATGACCGGTGCGCCGTAGTCGGACGGTTTGATTTCCATCGCGCGCATGAAGTACGTGGCGGCGAACTCGAACTTGCCGCCGGTTACGCAAAACTCGGCATAGTAACGATTGGCCTCGTGGCAATTGGCGTCGAGCGTAAGAGCCTGTTCGAACGCCGCCGCGGCCTCGGAACGGCGATCGGCGAGGGAGAGGGCAAAGCCCCTGGCTGAATGCGCTTCGGCCAAATTCGCGTCCAGGGCTAGGGCCTTGTCCGCGGTCGCGAGAATGTCGTCCACATGGATCGGTGAGCCGTAGTTCGACTGAAGGCGTACGTCGCAGACCGCCAGACCTGCATAGGCACGGGCATATCCCGGATCGAGCTCAATGGCCCTGATATAGCTTTGTCTGGCCATCAGGTGGTTGGCTCTGGTCGCAATGTGGCTGTAATCGCGCCCTCGAAGGTAATGCGTATAGGCTTCCACATTGTCCGTCGGCGCCTGCTCGATAGCTTTCCTCTCCTCAGGCAGGAGCTTGACCCTGAGCTGCGCCACGACCGCTTTGGCGATTTCGTCCTGCACGGCGAAGATGTCGGTGAGGTCGCGGTCGTAGCGGGCAGCCCAAACGTGTCCGTCCGTGGCGCCCTCGATCAACTCGGCATTGATCCTGACCCGGTTTCCCGCCTTGCGGACGCTGCCCTCGACAATGTAGCCGACGCCAAGCTCCCTGGCGATGCGTTCCATCTTGTCGGTCCTGCCCTTGAACGCGAAGACTGTATTGCGGCTGAGCACGAACAGGCCGGAGACGTTCGAGAGGTCGGTTATGATGTCTTCAGTGATGCCATCGCTGAAATACTGCTGGTCGGGATCAGCGCTAAGATTGGCGAATGGCAGGATCGCCACCGACGGCTTGTCGGACCGCACCAGCGTCTGGACGGTTCTGGCCGCAACATGCGTCTCGACATAAGACACGCCCTGGTCCCAGTTGGCGAAGTAGACATGCACCTGCTGGGCAATGTTCTTGACGGTCCTGGTGCCCTGATCGGCGAAGTCGACGCCCAGCTTGTTGCCGACCGCATGGCGCACCGCTTCCGAGCAGGCAATGCCGCCGGGCATCGCGAGGCCCTGCAGCCGCACCGCAAGATTGACACCGTCGCCCTGGAAATCATCACCGTCGACAATGATGTCGCCAAGGTTGATGCCCATGCGAAACTTGAAATGCCGATCCTCGGGGATGCCGGCATTCCGCTCGGGCATGCCGCGCTGGATCTCGACCGCGCAGCGCGCCGCATTGATTACGCTGCCGAACTCGACAAGAAAGCCGTCACCCATCACTTTGAAGATGCGCCCACCGTGCTTGGTGACGGTCGGATCGAAGAACTCCCGTCGATGCTGCCGAAGGAGATTGAGCGTGTGCTCTTCGTCGACCTCCATAAGGCGGCTATAGCCGACCACATCCGCGGCCAGGATCGCCGCCAGCCGACGCTCAACATGCTCCTCGGACATGTCGTCTCCTGAAATCGCAGACAATTGTTCCGCCTGAGTTAGTTCTAGCTGATTTACCTGCTCGGCGCCAACGCCGCTGGAGGTCGCTCGCGCCCGATTCGCGGTCTCGGCCGTCATGGTCGCGAAATGGAAGCGAAAGCCGTTGGCCGATTATCC
>NZ_RZOM01000821.1:0-2863 GCF_003999175.1 Mesorhizobium sp. M7A.F.Ca.ET.027.03.2.1
TCGCCCCACAAACTGAAACGGGTCGAGCGCGCCGCCGACAGCCGCACATCCGGAGCCATTATACGGAAGTAGAGCCGGCCAACGGTCGGTTGAGCTTCGCGTCAACTCAGGTCTGTCCTTCGGTTTCGCTCGAAGCAAAGCCGCCAATTTCGCGACGCATTACAGTAGGTAGTGGCTCAGCGCGTTTTCCCTTCCGGCTACCGCGGCGGTATTTGCTCTGATACTCGCGTCGCTGTTTCGCGATTTCGTAGAGTACGATACCCGAACTGGTTCCGAGGTTTAGGCTCTCGATCATCCCGAACATTGGAATTGCTACGCACATCTCGCTGCGCTCGACCGCGAGGGTGCTGATGCCCCGTTTCTCATTGCCGAACCAGACAGCGAGTTTGGTGTGCTGGGTATAATCGCCCTCGTGCAGGAAAACGCTGGTCTTTCCCTTTATATGCGGCGACGTGACGACGGACAAAAGCCATGTTTTTCCAGATGGCTGAGGCAGGCGTCAGTGCTGTCGAATCGTTTCACAAACGTCCATTTGACGGCTGATACAGACGTTTCCGAAAGCGATTTCCGTTGGCGCATTTGCTGCCAGTCATCAGGAAGTGCTTTGCGTGGATCGACGATATAGACTCTTTCAACGCCGAGGGCATTTGCGTTTCGAATTACCGTTCCGATGTTCCTGATATCATTCGGATCTTCGACAACGGCTACCAAGTTCTTGCAGCGAAACGATTTGACCGCAGCCGCACGCTTGCGAACCGATACTCTGGGTTTCTGAGCCTCAAGGGTTTCCATGAGAGAGGTTCTTACCAGAGGCGCATCTGAATCCAAGGCCCGTGGCGACTCTATCGCCGCCACATCAGGAAGTCGCATAAGATAGATTATGGAACTAACACATGGGCCAGGAACTGTAAATTGCCGCTGATTCTCATAGGCTTGAGCGTTCGTGGCGTCTTGCCTTGGGCGAATAGCCAACGCTAGGCTGTCTAGATGAAGATGGCAAACAGCGAGATCGAAGCGGCGATTGAAGTGTTCGTGCAAGGCTTCAGCGCCGACAGAAGCCGCACCTTTCCTTACGTGGCCAGCCGTGTTGGGCCGTTGTGGCTGATGCGCGACGCCGAGCGCAAGAATCCTCGCGACTACCGCGGCGAAGAATGGGTCGTCCATGACGTCGCCGCTCAAGAGGCCGATGCCATCGTGCGGCAGCATGCACGGCCGGGCTTTGCCATTTCCGTTGTGATCGCCCACGAGGATCCGGACGGGCCGACACGAACCGCCTACAAAGCTCTCGGCTACCGGCTGCTTCGGACCGAAGGCTTTTTTGTCCACCGATTGCGCCGGATTCCCAGCCCGCCGGCGGTTGCTTCGATCGAACGCGTGCAGACAGCCGAACGGGCGGCGCAGTTGGGAAAGATCATCCGCAGGCAGCCGATCCCAGACGATTTGCTCGGCGACAGCGCGCCATTCCGTCAGTATGTGGCAGTCGATGGCGCCGATATCGTTGGGCGCGTACGCAGCCTTGATGCCCTGGGAGCCACATGGTGTTCGAGCATGTATGTCGAGCCGTCGCACCGGCGTCGCGGCATTGGCCAGGCTTTGATGTCGAGAATGTTGCACGACGATCGGGCGCGTGGGTCGAGGTACTCGGCGCTGGCTGCAACCCACGCCGGGGCGCTGCTTTATCCCCGGATGGGCTACGAGCGGATCGGAACGCTGCTGATATTTGCGTCAAGGAGCCGGAAGACCGTATGAGGGTTTATTCGCATCATGCTGATTTATAGTGGATTTCAGCTTGATCGGTGGTCAGAGCCCCTCTCTTTTACAACAGCTGGCCGGTCGTGTTGTTGCTGACGCTGCCCTGTCCAGACGACATCACGCCAATCAACCCAAACGCCTCGACAAGATCATCGAGGCTCTCGATCACGCGTAATGGGCTCAGCGCGTTCGTGAGCATGACCCGGATGAATTCGTCCGTCGTAACCTGCCCGACCGTATCCGTTTCGTTGTTCGTCGTTCCTGCGTTAACGAACAGCATGTCGAACATCCTGCCGGTCAGGCGCTGGCGCAGGCCCGCAATCTGGTCGGGCTCGCAGATGTCCAGGGTCTCTATCTCGACCCGGCCAGCATGCTCGTCTGCCAGATCGTGCAGCAAGGTCCGGGTTCCGCCGCCGCGAACTGTGCCGACGACATTCCATCCCTTTTTCAGGAACTCGGCCGCCATGGCATGGCCGAGGCCCCGCGATGCGCCAATGAGGAGGATTGTGCGAGCTGGGTCGCTCGGAATGTGTTTGGGCATGAGAGTTGGTAGCTTTCGATGTTGGTCCGACAGCCGATATAAGCGGCCGTGCGCAGGGCGCCAGACGCATCAAAGTCAAAGTATGGTTGCATCAAACGCTATGTCTGGCGACGCGGCTGGGATAGGCTCAGGTCATGACCAATGTTGATGTGGACCTGAACCTTCTCGTCGCACTGGATGTGCTGCTCGCCGAGGGCAGCGTGACAGGGGCAGCCCGTCGCCTCGGCTTGAGCGCATCGGCCATGAGCCGGACGCTCACGCGACTTCGGGCAGCAACAGGCGACCCGCTGCTCGTTCGCGCCGGGCGAGGCCTGGTGCCGACACCGCGCGCTGCCGAACTGCGCGAGCGCGTCCATGAGCTTGCGCGGGACGTGCAAGCAGTGCTCCGGCCGCAGATCACGCATATGGACGTCGCGTCGCTCGAACTGGCATTTACCGTCCGAGTGAGCGAGGCATTTCTGGAATTTCTGTCTGGCCCCGTCGTGGCCGCGGTCACTCGGGCAGCCCCACGGATCTGCCTTCGCTTTGTCCCCAAACCTGACAAAGACGCGCGGCCGCTAAGGGAGGGGC
>NZ_RZOM01000822.1:0-2855 GCF_003999175.1 Mesorhizobium sp. M7A.F.Ca.ET.027.03.2.1
TGCCTAGCCCTCCGCTATGGCTACGGGCGTTCGAAACTCGAAAAGCCGATTCCGCGGCTTTTCGCCTGCCTGCGGCCGGACGTTTCTCACCCGAGAATGCCGGGCAAATTGAGCTGGTGCTCCTTGGCGCATTCGATGGCGATTTCGTAGCCGGCATCGGCGTGGCGCATGACACCGGTCGCCGGGTCGTTCCACAACACCCGCTCCAGGCGCCTGGCGGCCTCGCGCGTGCCGTCGGCGACGATGACCATGCCGGCGTGCTGCGAAAAGCCCATGCCGACGCCGCCGCCATGGTGCAGCGACACCCAGGTGGCGCCGGACGCCGTGTTGAGCAGCGCGTTGAGCAGCGGCCAGTCGGATACCGCGTCCGAGCCGTCCTTCATGGATTCCGTTTCTCGGTTCGGCGAGGCGACCGAGCCGGAATCGAGGTGATCGCGGCCGATGACGACAGGCGCCTTCAGCTCACCCTTGGCCACCATTTCGTTGAAGGCGAGGCCGAGCCTGTGGCGGTCGCCAAGGCCGACCCAGCAGATGCGCGCCGGCAATCCTTGAAAGGCGATGCGCTCGCGCGCCATGTCGAGCCAATTGTGGAGATGGGTGTTGCCGGGCGTCAGTTCGCGCACCTTGGCGTCGGTCTTGTAGATATCCTCAGGATCGCCGGAAAGGGCTGCCCAGCGGAACGGCCCGATGCCACGGCAGAACAGCGGGCGGATATAGGCCGGCACGAAGCCGGGGAAGGCAAAGGCGTTCTCGAACCCCTCCTCCTTGGCCACCTGGCGGATGTTGTTGCCGTAGTCGAGCGTCGGCACGCCGGCGTTCCAGAACGCCACCATCGCCTCGACATGTTCGCGCATGGAAGCGCGTGCCGCCTTCTCGACCACCTTGGGGTCGCTGACGCGCTTCTCGCGCCACTCGGCCATCGTCCAGCCCTTCGGCAGGTAGCCGTTGATGGGATCATGCGCCGAGGTCTGGTCGGTGACCATATCGGGGCGAATGCCACGCCGGAACATTTCCGGCACGATCTCGGCCGTATTGCCAAGCAGGCCGACCGATTTCGCCTCCCCGGCCTTGGTCCAACGCTCGATCTTTTCCAGCGCCTCGTCGAGCGTGTCGGCGCGCTCGTCGACGTAGCGGGTGCGCAGGCGAAAATCGATCGAGTCCGGGTTGCATTCGATTGCGAGGCAGCAGGCGCCGGCCATGACGGCGGCGAGCGGCTGGGCGCCACCCATGCCGCCGAGACCGCCGGTCAGGATCCATTTTCCCTTGAGATTGCCGCCATAGTGCTGGCGGCCGGCCTCGACGAAGGTCTCGTAGGTGCCTTGCACGATGCCTTGCGTGCCGATGTAGATCCACGAGCCGGCCGTCATCTGGCCGTACATCATCAGGCCCTTCTTATCGAGTTCGTTGAACTTTTCCCAATTCGCCCAGTGCGGCACCAAATTGGAGTTGGCGATCAGCACACGCGGGGCGTCCGGATGGGTGCGGAAGACGCCGACCGGCTTGCCCGACTGCACCAGCAAAGTCTCGTCATCGGCCAGCGTCCTCAAGGAGGCGACAATGCGGTCAAAGTCGTTCCAAGTGCGCGCCGCCCGGCCGATGCCGCCATAGACGACCAGTTCGTTGGGATTTTCAGCAACATCCGGATCGAGATTGTTCATCAGCATGCGCAGCGGCGCTTCCGTCAGCCAGGAGCGCGCGCTGATTTCGGTGCCGCGCGGGCTGCGGACTTCGCGGATGTTGTGGCGAGGATTGTTCATGGCGTCACTCCATAAAAGGACCTGATGTCAGACGCGCGCCCAGGATGTCGCGGTCTCGAGGATTTTCCGCAGCGTGGCGCGGATCGGTGCTGCGAACTCGGCGTCATAGGGCACCGGCCAATTGTCCGGCGTACCCTTGCCATCTGGCTCGCGCATATAGCCGCGGTTGGAGAGTTCCATCTGCAGCGCATGCACGCCTTGTTGCGGCTGGCCGAAATGGCGTGTGATCCAGCCGCCCTTGAAGCGGCCGTTGATGACAAAGGTTTCACCGGTTTCGGCCATGATCTGGCCGACCATCGCCTGCAGCGTCGGATCGGCGCTCCTGCCGTCATTGGTGCCGAGATTGAAAATCGGCAGCGTGCCTTCAAACAGGCGCGGCAGCACTGAACGAATCGAGTGGCAGTCATAGAGCACGATCTTGTCGTGCAAGCCACGCAACCGGTCGATCTCGACCTGCAAGGCGGCATGGTAGGGCACGAAGAATTTTTCGCGGCGCTCGTCGATCTCCGACGGCCCCGGTTCTTCGCCCTCGCCGTAGAGCGGATCGCCATCGAAAGTCTCGGTCGGGCAAAGGCCGGTCGTCGCCTGGCCGGGATAAAGCGAGGCGCCGGAGGGATCGCGGTTGACGTCGATGACGGTGCGCGAGATCGCGGTGTGCACCACCGTCGCCCCGAGGCCGGCAGCAAAGTCATAGAGATTGTCGATCCACCAATCGCAGTCTCGGCGGCCGAGCCAGGGCGAGACCAGCCGATTCTCAAGGCCGGCGAGGTCGATGCCGGTGTGCGGTATCGACACCAGCAACGGGGCTGTGCCGGGCGTGACCGTCAGCCAGGGCGCGCTTGCCATCACATCGCTCCGGAAACCGACGGCAGAGCCACGCCGCCGGCGGCCTCGATGGCCGCACCGCTGCGCACCATGGCGATGGCTTTTTCCATATCGGGGTGGAAATGGCGGTCATTGTCGAGATGCGGCACTTCGGCCCGGACCAGCTTGCGCACTGCCTCCAGGGCGTCGCTCGAGGCCAGCGGCGCATGGAAATCGCAGCCTTGGGCCGCGGCCAGCAATTCGATGCCGATCACGGCGGGGGGGTTCTCGGCC
>NZ_RZOM01000823.1:0-2847 GCF_003999175.1 Mesorhizobium sp. M7A.F.Ca.ET.027.03.2.1
CTGCTACGCCATGAAGGCCAATTCCAACCAGGCCGTGCTGCGGACGCTGGCCAAGCTCGGCGCCGGCGCCGATGTGGTTTCGGAAGGTGAATTGCGCCGGGCGCTGGCCGCCGGCATTCCGGCCGGCAAGATCCTGTTTTCGGGCGTCGGCAAGACCGCGCGCGAAATGGACTTTGCCCTTGCCGCCGGCATCCTTTGCTTCAACGTCGAATCCGAGCCTGAACTCGAGCTGTTGTCGGCGCGAGCCACCGCCCTTGGCAAGGTGGCGTCGATCTCGCTGCGCATCAATCCCGACGTCGACGCCAAGACCCACAAGAAGATCTCCACCGGCAAGGCCGAGAACAAGTTCGGCATCCCGTGGCAGCGGGCGCGGCAGGTTTATGCCCGCGCGGCAAAGCTTCCCGGCATCAGGATCACCGGCATCGATACCCATATCGGCAGCCAGATCACCGAGCTGCAGCCCTTCGACGATGCCTTCGCCCTGCTTGTCGATCTCGTCGGCGCGCTGCGGGCGGACGGCCATGCCATCGAGCATATCGATGTCGGCGGCGGGCTCGGCATTCCCTACCGCATCGACAACAACCCGCCGCCGCTGCCCGACGCCTATGCCCAGATCGTCAGGAAGCATGTCACCAAGCTCGGGCTGAAGGTGATGTTCGAGCCTGGCCGGCTGATATCGGGCAATGCCGGCATCCTCGTCTCGGAAGTGATTTTCGTGAAGGAAGGCGACGCCAAGAACTTCCTCGTCGTTGATGCCGCCATGAACGATCTCATCCGGCCGACGCTCTACGACGCCTTCCACGACATCCGTCCGGTCGTGCAGCCGCCGGCCGACACGCCGCGCATGATGGTCGACGTGGTCGGCCCGGTCTGCGAGACCGGCGACTATATCGGCCTGGACCGCGATCTGCCCAGGCTGAAGGCCGGCGACCTGATTGCCGTCTCCACCGCGGGCGCCTATGGCGCGGTGCAGGCCGGCACCTACAACACCCGCCTGCTGGTGCCGGAGGTGCTGGTCGACGGCGACCGGTTCCACGTCGTGCGCCCACGCCCGACCTATGACGACCTGATCGGGCTGGATTCCATGCCCGACTGGCTTGCATAGAAGCGCCGGAAACACACCTACCCGTCCCAGGGAGCAATCATGACGAACGGCATCACCGTCACACGCGAGCGCATTGCCGCGATGGAACCGCGCATCCGCCCCTATATCAGGCACACGCCGGTGCTGCGCGTCGACATGGCCGACTTCGATCAGCCGCCGCTGGCCGTCGACCTGAAGCTCGAATGCCTGCAGCATTCCGGCTCGTTCAAGGCGCGCGGCGCCTTCACCAATCTCCTGGAGCGGCCGGTTCCCAACGCCGGTGTCGTCGCGGCATCGGGCGGCAACCATGGCGCGGCCGTCGCCTATGCCGCCATGCGGCTCGGCCACAAGGCGACCATCTTCGTTCCCGAGGTGAGCCCGCCAGCCAAACTGGAGCGAATCCGCTCCTACGGCGCCGAACTGATCGTCGGCGGCGCCCGCTATGCCGAGGCGCTGGCGGCCAGCGAACGGTTCGCCGAGGAGACCGGCGCCTTGCAGATCCATGCCTTCAACCAGGAGGAAACGCTCGTCGGCCAGGGCACGCTCGGGCTCGAAATCGAGAGCGATTTGCCTAAGATCGACACGCTGCTGGTCGCTGTCGGCGGCGGCGGCCTGATCGGCGGCATCGCTGCCTGGTTTGCCGGCCGCATCCGCATTATCGCCGTCGAGCCGGAAGGAGCACCGACGCTGCATCGCGCCTTCGAGGCCGGACACCCCGTCGACGCACCGGCCGAGGGCATCGCCGCCGATTCACTGGCGCCAAAGCGCGTCGGCGAAATGATGTTCCCGATTGCCGAAGCCTTTGTCGAACGCTCGATCCTGGTCAGTGACGACGACATCATCGCCGCGCAGAAGGCGCTGTGGAACCGGGCCCGCATCATCTCCGAGCCGGGTGGCGCCGCCGCCTTTGCCGCGGTCCTGTCGGGCCGCTATGCGCCGGCGGCGGGCGAACGGGTCGCCGTACTGGTCTGCGGAGCGAATGCGGACCCCGCTACCTTCTAAAGGGCCTGCTGCCTTCTAAAGGGCCTGCAGCCTTCTAAAGGGTATGCAGGATGGAACTATAACGGTCCACTTCACGTTTTTCCGAACTGCCTCGCCTTTGCCGTGTTTGCTGGTATTCTTTGAGTCGTGAGGCGTCGGGCTATCCTGCCCGCTCCACAGCATGATTTCGAAAAGTGAAATCCCTTTCGGAACAGATCATGCTCAAAGGGATAGGGCCGCATCCCGGTTTTCGGGATAGGCTCAAGGAAGGGCCGATGACGCAACGACCCACCTTCAGCAGCGATCGCGGCCTCGCCGGGCGCCTGGCCTTGAGCCGGTTGGCGACGCGGGTTTCGATGATGGTCGAGCGCGGCTGGCCGTTGCTGCTTCCGCTCGTCATAGTCGCCAGCCTGTTCCTCAGCATCTCCTGGCTGGGGCTGTTCTTCCGGCTGCCGGATATGGCGCGTGTTGGCCTGGTCGCTGCTTTTGCCATAGCGGCACTGGCCGCGCTCTATCCGCTGCGCTTCTTCCGCCTGCCGGGCGCCGCCGAAATCGACCGCCGCATAGAGGCCGCCAATCAACTGTTGCACAGCCCGGTGCTGGTGCAGACCGACCGGCCCAGCGGCAGGGAAAGCAGCTTCTCGCAGGCGCTGTGGCGTGAACACCAGAAGCGTATGGCTGGAAAGCTCGACAACCTTGGCGCCGACCTGCCGCGCACGCGCGTGCCGGAGCGCGACCCCTGGGGGCTGCGCGCGGTGGCGGCCCTTTTGCTCGTTACCGCC
>NZ_RZOM01000824.1:0-2846 GCF_003999175.1 Mesorhizobium sp. M7A.F.Ca.ET.027.03.2.1
ACCATCGGCTACTCCAGATTCTGGATCTGTTCACGAAACTGGTCGACCACCGCCTTCAGGTCCAGGCCGATCGCGGTGATGGCTGCGGCATTCGATTTGGAACACAGCGTATTCGATTCGCGGTTAAATTCCTGTGCCAGAAAATCGAGCTTGCGACCGACCGCGCCGCCGCCCACCAGCAGTGCCCGGCCGGATGCGACATGCGTTTTCAGCCGGTCGATCTCTTCGCGAATATCGGCCTTGGTGGCCAGGAACGCCGCCTCCATATGCAGTCGGGTGGCATCCAGATTGGCGGAAGCGTCCATCAGCAGCCTGACCTGCTCGGCGATGCGTTCGCGGATCACCGCGGTCTCGCGGGATGGATCCACTTCTGCCCGCAGCGTCAGCGCCTCGATCGTGTCGATATGACCCGACAACAGCAAAGCCAGCGCGGCTCCTTCGCCCTGCCGTGCCTGTTCGAGCCCGTTCAAGGCCACTTCGAGCGCGGCCATGATCGCGGCATCGAGCGCGGCCCTCGCCTCCTCGGTTTCGACGGTTTCAGGAATGTCGAGCACGCCGCGCAGCGAAAGCAATCCATCCGACGTCGCCGCAGCAACGCCGAATTGCTCCTGCAGCCGTTTGGCGAGCCCAGCAAGGTCCTTCAGGAAGGCTTCGTTGACGACCGGCTGCGCCTGCGCGCCAACGGCACGGCCGATGGTCAGCGTCGCCTGGAAATTGCCGCGTGCAAAACGTTTCTGAAGTATTTGCCGGACAGCAGGTTCCAACCGCTCGAAGCCTTGCGGCAGCCGCAGCCGTACCTCGACGCTCTTGCCGTTTACGGACTTGACCTCCCAGGCGATCGAGGTGCCTTCGTGCTCGGCGACGGCACGTGCAAAACCGGTCATGCTCTGCAAATTCATATCGCCCACACGTCCCTTGCACATCGCCCTGAACCGGCTTTCCGGACAGAGCGAGTGCGGCTTGAAAAAGACTGCGCCGCAGGCGCGTCGAAACCGGACGCGCGGCGCTCTTCCAAATGTCAGGGCGTTGCCTGCCGGGCAACGCCTTTCTTCATTTACTGGGCAGCGCCCGCGTCACCGCCGCTGTCGTCGGCACCGTCAGCCGGCCCACTGCCAGCGGGTTCGACGGCATTGCTGTCGCCGGTGCCAGTCGTCTTGGCGGCTTTGGCGGCATCATCGGCCTGCTTCTTCAGCAACGCGCGATAGCGGGCGACGTTCTCGTTGTGCTCGTCCAGCGTCGCGGCAAAGACGTGCCCGCCGGTGCCGTCGGCAACGAAATAGAGGTCGGCGGTCTTCGACGGATTGGCCACCGCCTCCAGCGCTGCACGACCCGGATTGGCGATCGGCGTCGGCGGCAAGCCATTGATCACATAGGTGTTGTAGGGCGTCTGTTTCTGGATGTCCGACTGGTAGATCGGCCGATCCGCCGGCTTTCCCTTGCCGCCGAACAGCCCGTAGATGATGGTCGGATCGGATTGCAGGCGCATGCCCTTGGCAAGCCGGTTCAGGAAGACGGCGGCAACTCGCGAACGCTCGTCACCCTTGCCCGTCTCCTTCTCGACGATCGAGGCCAGCGTGACGAACTCCTCGACGTTGGCCAGCGGCAGGTCAGGCGCGCGCCGCTGCCAGACATCGTCGACCAGCTTCTTCTGATCCGCCAGCAGCTTGTCGACCATCTGCTGGCGTGTCGCTCCGCGCGTGAAGCGCAGCGTGTCGGTGGCGAGGCTGCCCTCCGGCGGCGTGGTTGCCGGCATGTCGCCGCTCAAGGCATTCTCCTCGGCGATGCGCTGCAATGCCTGGTCGACCGTCAGTCCTTCAGGAATGGTCAGCGAATACATCACCGACTTGCCGCTCTTCAGAAGCTCCATGATATCGCGCATGGATGCCCTGGGCTTGATCTCGTACTCGCCGGCTTTCAGCGCGGAATCATTGCCGAAGGCCCGCACGCCAAGGCGGAATACCCGGGCGTCGCTGATCAACCCGCGGCGTTCGAGCTGGTCGGCGATATCCTGGACGCCGGTGCTCGGCTTGACCAGGAAGGTGTCGCCATTGGCCGAAGGTCCGGGTTCGGTGAATTCCTGCTTGCCGAAATAGACCGCGACGCCGGCCGCCAGAACCACCAGCATCACCGAGGAGATGACGAAGTTCATGAACACGACGACCTGGCTGCGTGACGCCCGCGAGCGCTTCGGCGGCGGCGTGCCAGCCTCCGGCCGCAACGCTTCGCTGGCCGTTTTCGGCACGATCGGGCCGGATGTCGGCGGCCGTTGCCCGAATTCTCCGTTGCCTGCCGGATTTGTGTTCATTTCGCCCTACCGTTTGATCGCCCAACGAATCCCCAGCGGCAGAGTAGGGGCGAATATGGCAAAATTGACGGCACGCCGAAGCGCCGCCCGGCAGCCGGACGATCAGCCATTGTAGCGCTGGAAGACCAGCGACGCGTTGGTCCCGCCAAAGCCGAAGGAATTGGACAGCGCAACGTCGATCTGGCGGGCACGCGGCTTGTTCGGCACCAGGTCGATCGCGGTTTCGCGTTCCGGGTTGTCGAGGTTGATGGTCGGCGGCGCGACATTGTCCCTGATGGCAAGGATCGAGAAGATCGCTTCGGCGGCACCCGCCGCCCCAAGCAGATGGCCGATCGACGACTTGGTCGACGACATCGAAATCTTCGATGCGGCATTGCCGACAAGCCGCTCGACCGCGCCGAGCTCGATCGTGTCGGCCATGGTCGAGGTGCCGTGCGCGTTGATGTAGTCGACATCGGCCGGCGTCAACTTGGCCCGGTTCAGTGCCGCCGTCATGCAACGGAAGGCGCCATCGCCATCCTCCGCGGGCGCGGTGATGTGA
>NZ_RZOM01000825.1:0-2844 GCF_003999175.1 Mesorhizobium sp. M7A.F.Ca.ET.027.03.2.1
GCACAACGCGGCCGGGCGCGTCGGCGGCCTCGATCTCGGTTTCGTGCCGGGCGAGGGCGGCAGAAACGTCGCCGGCATGCTGGGCGAAATGGAGCTCTTGTTCCTGCTCGGCGCCGACGAGATCGACATGGCCAAGACCGGCGGCGCTTTCGTCGTCTATATCGGCACGCATGGCGACCAGGGCGCGCACCGCGCCAATGTCATCCTGCCGGCGGCCGCCTACACGGAAAAGTCGGCCACCTACGTCAACACCGAAGGCCGCGTGCAGCAGACCAACCGCGCCGGCTTCGCGCCGGGCGAGGCGCGCGAGGACTGGGCGATCCTGCGGGCGCTGTCGGATGTGCTGGGCAAGAAACTGCCGTTCGATTCGCTGCCGCAGCTGCGCGCCAAGCTCTATGGCGAATACCCGCATCTGGCCCGTATCGATCAGGTCGCGGCCGGCAATGCCGAGGACATCGCCGGGGTGGCGAAGCTCGGCGGGCGGCTGAACAAGGGCACCTTCACCTCGCCGGTGACGGATTTCTACCTGACCAACCCGATCGCGCGGGCATCGGCCGTGATGGCGGAATGCTCGGCGCTGGCCAAGAGCGGCTTCAAGCAGGCGGCGGAATAAGCATGGACACTTTCTTCTCCTTCTACGTGCTGCCGGCGCTGATCATTCTGCTGAAATCGGTCGTGCTGATCGTTATCCTGCTGATTTTCGTTGCTTACATCCTCTACGCCGACCGCAAGATCTGGGCGGCCGTGCAACTGCGCCGTGGCCCGAACGTCGTAGGCCCCTGGGGTACGCTGCAGGCCTTCGCCGATCTGCTGAAGTTCGTCTTCAAGGAACCGGTCATCCCGTCAGGCGCCAACAAGGGCGTGTTCCTTTTGGCGCCGCTGGTGTCGGCCGTGCTGGCGATCTCGGCCTGGGCGGTCATCCCGGTCGATCAGGGCTGGGCGATCGCCAACGTGAATGTCGGCATCCTCTATGTTTTCGCCATCTCCTCGCTCGAGGTCTATGGCGTGATCATGGGCGGCTGGGCCTCCAACTCGAAATATCCGTTCCTCGGCGCGCTGCGTTCGGCCGCTCAGATGGTGTCCTACGAGGTCTCGATCGGCTTCGTCATCGTCACCGTTCTGCTCACCGCCGGCTCGCTCAACCTCACCGATATCGTGCTGTCGCAGCATGATGGAATTGGTACGCGGCTTGGCCTGCCCAACACCTTCCTCGACTGGAACTGGCTGGCGCTGTTCCCGATGTTCATCATCTTCTTCATCTCGGCGCTGGCCGAGACGAACCGGCCGCCCTTCGATCTGGTGGAAGCCGAATCGGAACTGGTCGCCGGCCACATGGTCGAATATTCGTCGACGCCGTTCCTTTTGTTCTTCCTCGGCGAGTATGTCGCCATCGTGCTGATGTGCGCGCTGGCCACCATCCTGTTCCTCGGCGGCTGGCTTCCTCCGTTCGACTTCGCGCCGTTCACCTGGGTGCCGGGCGTCATCTGGTTCGTGTTGAAAGTCTGCTTCGTGTTCTTCGGCATCTCCATGGTGAAGGCCTTCGTGCCGCGCTACCGCTACGACCAATTGATGCGGCTTGGCTGGAAAGTGTTCCTGCCGATCTCGCTGTTCATGGTGGTCGCCACCGCCGCCTTCCTCAAGATCACGGGGTTTGCGTGATGTCCGCTCTTTCCCAAGCCGCCAAATCGCTGCTGCTGCAGGATTTCGTCAGCGCCTTCTTCCTGTCGATGCGCCAGTTCTTCGCGCCGAAGGAGACGATCAACTATCCGCACGAGAAGGGGCCGACTAGTCCGCGCTTCCGCGGCGAGCATGCGCTGCGCCGCTATCCCAATGGCGAGGAACGCTGCATCGCCTGCAAGCTGTGCGAGGCAATCTGCCCGGCGCAGGCCATCACCATCGAGGCCGGCCCGCGCCGCAATGACGGCACGCGCCGCACGGTTCGCTACGACATCGACATGGTGAAGTGCATCTATTGCGGCTTCTGCCAGGAAGCCTGCCCGGTCGACGCCATCGTCGAGGGGCCGAATTTCGAATTCGCGACGGAGACGCGCGAGGAACTCTACTATGACAAGGACAAGCTGTTGGCGAATGGCGACCGGTGGGAGCGCGAACTGGCGCGCAACATCTCGCTGGACTCGCCCTACCGCTGATATTTGACGCATGGGCGGGGCAGGGGCCTCGTCCAGAGGATGATCCCGAAAAGTTGCGGACTTTTCGGACCAGATCATGCTCCGGAATACAGAGTGGCCCATGTTTCTTTCGATCGGGCCTTTCAACCCGATCGGAACATGGGCTAGGACAACGCGGCTTTGGAACCGGAGGCGGAACCAGGCCAGAGACAACAAACAGGACGAGCGTCCTGTTCGTACAGGAACCCGGGGGATCCCCAATGTTGAGTGGACTAGAGGCGGCCTTTTTCTACCTCTTCGCCTTTGTCGCGGTGGCGTCGGCGTTCATGGTCATTTCGTCGCGCAACCCCGTGCATTCGGTGCTGTTCCTGATCCTGACCTTTTTCAACGCCGCCGGCCTGTTCATGCTGACCGGGGCCGAGTTCCTGGCGATGATCCTGCTCGTCGTCTATGTCGGCGCGGTGATGGTGCTGTTCCTGTTCGTCGTCATGATGCTCGACGTCGATTTCGCCGAGATGAAGGAAGGCGCTCTGCAATATGCGCCGATCGGCGCGCTGGTCGGGCTGATCCTGGCGGCGGAGCTGATCGTCGTGCTCGGCGGCTACACTTTCGCGCCGCAGCTCGCCTCGACGGTCTCCAAGCCCATTCCGGATCTCGCCACGCGAACAAACACGGCCGCACTCGGCGACATCCTCTATACCGACTACCTCTACTA
>NZ_RZOM01000826.1:0-2841 GCF_003999175.1 Mesorhizobium sp. M7A.F.Ca.ET.027.03.2.1
GGCTTGCGCAGCAGGAAAACAAACGGGATGGCAAGCAGCGTCATCACCATGAGTATTTTGAAGTCGTTGACGTAGGAAATCATCATCGCCTGCAGATTGACCATGCGATCGACCTGCGAAAGCGCCGTCGGATCGCCGCTCGCGGCGGCAGGAGAGACCGCCCAAAGATTGGGGTTGAATGGGTTGATGAAGGCCGAAAGCTCGGTGTGATTGATCTGCGTGTTGCGCACCATCAGAACCGTCACGACCGACACGCCTATGGACGAGCCAAGATTGCGCACCAGGCTGAACAGGGCCGTGGCATCGGTGCGGAAGCGAACGTCAAGCGTGGCGAAGGCGACGGTCGACAGCGGCACGAACACCATTCCCATCCCCAGGCCCTGGATGACGCCGGAGCTGATGATCAGCCAATTGTCCATCTGCGGCGTGAAGCTGGACATGGTGTAGAGCGACTGTGCGGTCAGGAGGAAGCCGATGACCACGAGGATCCTGGCGTCGATCTTGCTCATGAGCCGGCCGACGACCAGCATTGAAATCATGGTGCCGATACCGCGTGGCCCTATGACGACGCCGATGGTGACGGTCGGATAGCCGAAGATGGTCGACAGCATCGGCGGCAACAGCGACATGCTCGCCAGGATGAGCACACCCATGATGAAGATGAACGCCAGCCCGGTCACGAAATTGCGGTCGAGGAAGATCTTGGGATCGATGAAGGGGTGTTCGGCGGTCATGGTGTGAATGATGAACACCCAGAAGCCGGTGAGCGAAAGACCAAGTTCGATCCAGATCTCGACCGAGGAAAACCAGTCGACCTCGCCGCCGCGATCGAGCAGCAGCTGAAGCGCGCCGACGCCGAGCGATATCATGGCGAAGCCGAAGAAATCGAAGCCGCGCACCCGCCGGGCAACGGCCGGCAAGTAGGCGGCCATGCCGAGAAAGGCGACGATGCCGACCGGCAGGTTGATGAAGAACACCCAGCGCCAGTTGAAATTTTCGGTCAGCCAGCCACCCAGCGTCGGGCCCAGAATCGGCCCCAGCATGATGCCGGCGCCCCAGATGGCCATCGCCTGGCCATGGCGTTCCCTGGGATTGATGTCGAGCAGGAAGGTTTGCGACAGAGGCACGATCGCCGCGCCGAACACGCCTTGCATCAGCCGGAAGAACACTATGGACTCCAGGCTCCAGGCGATGCCGCACAGCATCGAGAATATGGTGAAGCCGACCACCGCCGTCAGGAACAGTTCCTTACGGCCGAAGCGGTCGGCCAGCCAGCCGGTGACCGGCGTCATGATGGCGGCGGCAACGATGTAGGAGGTCAGCACCCAGTTGATGTTGTCCGGCGAGGCGCCGAGATCGCCCGTCATTGTCGGCAGAGCGACGTTGGCGATCGTCGTGTCGAGCGCCTGCATGACCGTCGCCAGCATGAGCGCGACCGTGATCAGGCCGCGATGCGGCACTTCTTTGAAGGGTTCGGGCGTGCTCATGGCGTGGAACTTCCAGCAGGTAACAAAAACGTGTACAAGGGGTTTCCGGGCGGCAACGCCTTCCGTTGAGAGACCCTCGTCGCGGTGGGACGCGATCGTCGATGTGGGGGTTACATCGACTGAAAGTCTCTGATGAGCGGATGCCTGCCGCCCGGAAACATGAGGACCGACGGGTCCGCGTCGGAGATTTCAGATTTCGGCCAGGCCGCGACGCGGCAGCGCCAAACGCTGATCCTTCCAGCTCCTCCCATCAGACCAATCCTGCTATTCACCTCCGCCGCTGGTCCTGCGGCAATCTGTTGACGTTACTGCGCGGCCTCGCCAGCCGTGGCGTGACCAAAGATCGAGGGCAGGCCACGCGCCACGCCGGTGTCGACGGTAACGGTGGCGCTCATGCCGGTGCGCAACGCCATCTTGGCGTCCGCATCGATCAGTTCGAGACGAACCGGGATACGCTGTGTGACCTTGACCCAGTTGCCGGTGGCATTTTGGGCGGGCAGCAGCGAGAACTCGGCTCCCGTGCCGGCGCCGATCGCCTTGACCGTCGCCTCGAAGGTGCGCCCTGGATAGGTGTCGACCACGATCTCGGCCTTCTGCCCGGGCTTCATGTGGGTGAGCTGCGTTTCCTTGAAATTGGCATCGATCCAGGTGTCACCGGTCTCGACCAGCGAAAACAGCGGCGTGCCGGAACCGACATACTGACCGACCTTGAACGACGAGGCCTGGCTGACGATGCCGTCCGCCGGCGCCTTGACCGTTGTCTGGGCCAGGTCGTAGGCCGCCTTGTCGCGCGCGGCGAGCGCGGCCATCACGGTCGGGTGCTTGTCGGTCTCGATGTCGGGATTGCCGCCAAGGCCTGCCTTGGCGCTGATGATGCCTTGCTCGGCAACCGCCAGCTGCTGCTTGGCCTTGTCGAGATCGTTCTTGGCTTCGTCGAGCGACGATTTGGCGTTGATGCCCTTCTGGGCGAGATCGGCGGCGCGGTCGAACTGTGACTGGGCGAAGGCGACCTGGCTGGCATCGGATTTCTGCTGAGCCATCGACTGGCCATAGGCCGCGCGCAACTGCTCGACATTGAGACGCGCGCCCGCCACCGCCGCGTCGGCCTGCGCCAGCGCGATCCGGTAGGGCTCGGGGTCGATGGCAAACAGCTCGTCACCCTGCTTGACCAGCTGGTTATCGAAGATGTCGACCTTAACGATGCGGCCGGCCGTGTCGGAAGCGATCGACACCTTGGCCTGCTGCAGATTGGCGTTCTCGGTCTCCTGATAGCGGCCGCCGGTGACCCAGACATAGCCACCGCCAACAGCCAATGCCGCAGGCAGCGCGACCATCAGCAGGAAGCGGCCCAGCC
>NZ_RZOM01000827.1:0-2840 GCF_003999175.1 Mesorhizobium sp. M7A.F.Ca.ET.027.03.2.1
GGCCCTGATATAGTGCACGATGGCCGAGCTGTCGCCGAACAGGAGACCTAGCACGCGGGAGTTGCTCGAGAATTCGGCGACCGTCTGCAGCCAGTAGCGAAAGCCGTAAAGCGTGTAGGTGCGGCCTGGCTTCAGGATCAGGTTTGTCAGGCGCGGCACCAGCGTCGCCGCCAGGAAGGCCACGGCGATGTAGCCGAAAAGCGTGACCGTGGTGCCGATCGCGACGACGCCGATGGTTTCCTGGTAGTCGTCGCCGACATTTTCCCAATAGCTGTGGAACAAGAGCGGCAAGGGAGTGACGATGGCAAACAGCCCGATCAGCTGCACCGCTTCGAACAGGAAGCGCCTGATGTTGGACGGATCGACATTGCGCACCTTGCAATAGTCGGCCGTGGTCGGCACGGCCGGCGAGCCATGCCAGCGTTCGCCGTCGGGGATGCTTTGGCCGCGATGCAGCGAGGACGAATGGCCGAGCTGGGCGCCGTCGCCGATCCTGGTGTCGATGTCGAGCGTCGAGCCGACGCCGACAAAGGCATCGCGGCCGATGGTCAGCGGCCCGGTGTGGATATAGCCGGACTGCGCCCGGAAGCCGAGGATCATGGATTCCTTGCGCAGGATGGTGTTGGCGCCGATCGAGATGAGATCCGTGCAGACGGGCACGGATTTCGATTCGATGACGGCGTTCTTGCCGAGCTTGGTGCCCAGAAGCTGCAGGTAGATGCTGTAGAGCGGGCTGCCGCGGAACAGCACGACGGGGGCGGTGCGGATCAATGTCTTGACCACCCAGAAGCGGAAGTAACGCACGCCCCAGATGGGAAACGCCTCCGCCTTCCAGCGGCCGACCAGCACCCATTTGGCGATGACGGCAAAGCCCGACATGCCGAAGAACACGGCGGCAGAAAGCGCCACGCACCTGATGTACAGCTGCAGCGGATCGTCGAGCGCGTCATACATCCAGTTGAGGCCGCCATTGATCGCCCACAGGGCGCCATAGCTGTAGAGCGCGTAAAACAGCAGCTGTGCGGCCCCGCAGGTCCAGTAGGCGAGATTGGAGGCCCGGCGGGTGAGGACGGGCTCGTTGGTGGCCGTCGTCATCTCGTCCGCTACGCCCAGATGCAGCGCCAGCCGCGCCACGGTCGGGTGGAGATAGATGTCGCGCATCGACGCCGTCGCCCATTCCTTCCTGGTGCGCAGGCGGGCGCAGAAATGCGCCATCAGCAGCGAGTTGGCGCCGAGATCGTCGAAGAAATTGTCCTCGACGGACACTTCGTCGAATTTCAATACGGCGGCCAGCGCGTCGGCGAGGAAACGCTCGTCGTCATTGCCGGGCGCGACCATGGCGCGATCGCCCGAAAGCCGCACGCTTGTCGGCTTCGGCAGCTGGCGCAAATCCACCTTGTTGGAGACCGTCATCGGGATGGCCGGCAGCTCCTCGAGATAGGAGGGCACCATGTAGTCGGGCAGCCGCCGCTTCATCGTCGTGGCGAGGTCGGCGCGCGAGATCGCCTTCTGGCCAGCCTTGGGGGCGTAATAGGCGACGAGTTCGACGCGGCCGGGCTCGATCTCCCAGGTGGTGACGGCGGCCTGCGCGATTTCGGGCTGGTCGAGCAGCACCGCCTCGATCTCGCCGAGCTCGATGCGGTAGCCGCGGATCTTCACCTGGGTGTCGATGCGGCCGTTATACTCGATCTCGCTTTGGTCGTTGATGCGGCCAAGGTCGCCCGTGCGGTAGATGCGCCTGGACGGATTGTTCGGCAGGCCGACGAAATCGGCGATGAATTTCTGTTCGGTCAGGTCGGGCCTGTTGAGATAGCCGACCGCGAGCCCGATGCCGGCGATGCCGATCTCGCCCAGTTCGCCCGGCTCGGCAAGCTGCGGCAGCGATGCGTCGAGGATGACGATCGAGTAGGTCGGCAGCGGCGCGCCGATGGTGACGGGGCTGTTCGGCGTCAGCGCGCCCATGGTGGCGGTGACGGTCGCCTCGGTCGGGCCGTAGGTGTTGAGGATCTGCCGCCCCGGCTTCGACCAGCGCACCACCAGATTGTGCGGGCAGGCCTCGCCGCCGACCAGCAGCGTGCGCAGGCTGGGCACATCCGACGTCATCGACGACAGCAGCGTCGGGCTGCAGGCGATGCAGGTGATGTCGTGGAGCCGCAGGAAATCGGCCAGCTCCTCGCCCACCAGCGGCATCTGGCCAGGAGCGGGCACCACCGTCGCGCCGGCGACGAACGGCACCCAGATCTCCTCGGAGGAAAAGTCGAAGGCGATGGTCATGCCCTGATAGACGCGGTCGCCCGGCCGGTAGCCGTAGGAGGCGGCGGCGACGCGGATGAAATTGACGAAACTCTGGTGCTTGATGACCACGCCCTTGGGCTTGCCCGTGGTGCCCGAGGTGTAGAGGATGTAGCAGGTGTCGTCCGATAAAGCGGCCTTCGCATGCGGCTTCAGCGGCGCGTCGGATTGTCTGGAGATTTCGGCGGCAGTGCTGTCGATCAGCAGGTGCGGGACGGGCAGTTGACCGGCGCGCGACGCGTAGGCGGCGATGGTGACGATCAGGCTGACGCCGGCGTCCTCGATGATGAGCGCCATCCGCTCCTCGGGGAACGCGGTGGCCAGCGGCACGAAGGCAGCGCCCGCCTTCATCACGGCGAGCAGCGCGACATAGGTTTCCGCCGAGCGGTCGAGAATGAGCCCGACGCGGTCGCCCGGCCGCACGCCGCGCTTGACCAGCAGGCGGGCGAACTGGTTGGCCCGGCTGTCCAGTTCCCGATAGGTCCAGACACGCCCGTCCGAGATCACCGCCGGCAGCGCTGCAAACATGTCGGCGAGCTGTTCGAAGA
>NZ_RZOM01000828.1:0-2834 GCF_003999175.1 Mesorhizobium sp. M7A.F.Ca.ET.027.03.2.1
GTACTGACCTCTTCGACCGCGAAGCCTGCCTGCTTCAGCCGCCGCGTGAAGCCGCTGTCGGGGCCTTGCGACCACACCGCCAGCACGCCGCCGGGTTTCAGGGCGCTGCGTGCGGCTGCGAGGCCTTGCACGCTGTAAAGTGCGTCGTTGGATTTGTGGACGATGCCTTCCGGGCCGTTGTCGACATCGAGCAGGATGGCGTCCCAGGCCGCGGGCCGCGACCGGATCAACTGCCCGACATCGGTTTCCTGGATGGTGACGCGAGGATCGTCGAGACAGCCGTCAAAGATTTCGGCCATCGGGCCACGTGCCCAGGCGACGACGGCGGGCACCAGTTCGGCGACGACAATTCCGGCATCATTGGCCAATTCTGTGAGTGCGGCGCGCAAGGTAAAACCCATGCCAAGCCCACCGATCAGGATTGTGGGCCGGCTATGGCCGGCAATCCGCTCACAGGACAGTTTTGCCAGCGCTTCCTCGGAACCGCTGAGGCGGCTGTTCATGAGCTCGTTGGTGCCCAGCATGATCGAGAATTCGGTGCCGCGCCGCTTGAGGCGAAGTTCTTGTCCGCCGTCCGGGGTCTTTGCCGAATCGAGCTGAACCCACGGGATCATGATCTTTGTCCGACCATGATCTTTTCCGAAAATCGGGTCCCACTTTTCGGGATCATGGTTTAAGCCGCAACCGCGGGCTGGCTCCAGCGGGCCGCGAGCAGACGGTAGGGGATCAACGCCACCACGGCGATGATCAGCTTCACGCTGAGGTCGCCCAGCGCCCAGGAGATCCAACGCATCGCGTCGACATGGAACACGCCCATCAAGGGTGCGTTTTCCAACGCAAAGCCGTCGTTGGGACCAGCGAAGGCAAAGGCGGCCGAGAACGCGACGGTGAAGAACACGGCTGTGTCGAACACCGACCCGACCAGCGTGCCGACGATCGGCGCCCGCCACCAGCTCTGGCGGCGCAGCCGGTTGAAGACAGTCACATCGAGCAATTGCGCGGCAAGGAACGCCGCTCCGGACGCGGCCGCGATCCGCACCAGCCGGTCGGCGGCGGTCTCGAATTCGATCAGGCCGTGACGGAACAGGAAGGGCGGGACAAGGATCGAGCAGATCACCGCCGTCATGAAGCCGACAAAGACGATCCGGCGCGCCACAGTGGGGCCGTAACGGCGGTTGGCGAGGTCGGTGACCAGAAACGAGAAGGGATAGGTGAAGGCCCCCCAGGTCAGAAGGTCGGCCAGCGAGAGGCCGCCGATCTGGCCCTGCATCGGGAATTGCACGAGAATGTTCGATGCCACGACGACAAGCGTCATGGCGGCCACGAAGGGCAAGTATCGCGAGAAGAAAGTCATTTTTTTATCCTGGGTAATGGAACCAGCGGAACGTATTCCGAAATTTTAAGCGGCAGCCTGTTCGGCGGTCTTCTTGGCGATCTGCTTCTTCAGCAAACGGGCGCGCTGCGACAATTCCTTGACGTCGGCCTTGGCCAGGAAGGCGTCGAGGCCGCCGCGATGTTCGACCGAACGCAGCGCGTTGGCCGAAATGCGAAGACGCACGTTCTGGTTCAGCGCTTCCGAAATCAGCGTCACATTGACGAGGTTCGGCAGGAAGCGACGCTTGGTCTTGTTGTTGGCGTGGCTCACATTGTTGCCGGACATGACTGCCTTGGCAGTGAGTTCGCAGGTGCGGGACATTGTTCTAACCTTCAGTTCTCGGGGTCTGCCAAACACTCAAGCCCACGCCGGGTGGCGCGCGGTTCTGGTCAGGCGGCCTTATGGAAAAAGTTGGCGTTCCATAGTTGCATTTCGCCGAGGCGTCAAGCTCCAGCTTGCCTGCGGACACGCCCGGCATTTCATATTAAGGCCGGAATTCATCCTATAAGCGGTTCCATAGGGACATGCCAGACCGGAGTTGCCCGCCTCCGGCCGAAAATCAAGGACCCGATCCCGCCATGCTTCGTTCGCCACATGCCCTTGTTGCCATGCTTGCCATAGCTTTGCCGTCCGCCGCGTCTGCTGCCTCGCCGCAGTCGTTCAAGGGCGAGTACACAGTGTCGTTCCTCGGCCTTTTGATAGCGAAATCAACGTTTTCCAGCCGCTATGAGAACGGCGCCTACGCGATCCAAGGCAGTGTCACCGCAGCCGGCCTCGCCAAGCTGTTCGACGATACGCGCGGCACGATCTCATCCAAAGGCACGATCGCGGGCAAGAAGATGGTGCCGCAGGCATTCCGCGCCGATTACACCTCCGGCAAGAAGGCATCGGTTGTCGATATCCGCTTTGCCAATGGCAGGGTCACCTCGACGAAGGTCGTGCCGGCGCCGGGCAAACGCGACCCCAAGAACTGGGTACCGCTCGGTGCCGGCGACCTGGCGTCGGTGCTCGATCCCATGGCCGCCACCGTCATTCATGCCGACAGTCTCGACCAGGTCTGCGGCCGCACGGTGAAGTTCTATGACGGCGAGATGCGTGCCGACCTGACGTTGACCTACGCGTCGAAAGGCACGATCTCGGTCCCAGGCTACAAGGGCGACACCGTCACCTGCCAGATGGGCTTCGAGCCGGTGGCGGGTTATCGCAAGGGCCGCAAGGCGCTCAACTATCTCAAGAACAAAAGCCGCATGATGGTGACGTTTGCACCGCTCGGCCAAACCGGCGTATATGCGCCGATCCGTGCCACGGTGGGCACGCAGATCGGCACCTTGACCATCAGCGCCGGGCGTTTCGAAGCCGTACAATAGCCAGGCGCGGAATTGGCGCGCCACTGGAGACAGAATGGGGCGCGCAACACTGATCGGCTTTTCGGCGGTCGCCATGTGGGCGTTGCTCGCAC
>NZ_RZOM01000829.1:0-2833 GCF_003999175.1 Mesorhizobium sp. M7A.F.Ca.ET.027.03.2.1
GGTGCAGATCACCTCGTTGCCGGCCGGCAGCCTGGCGCGGGTGACGCCATGCGAGACCATTTCCGCGTCGCAGAAAATTGGCGCGCCCGCCGCCAAAGCGGTGCGAGCAGCGGCAACGAAATCGGTGGAGAACACAAAGTACCTGGCGGCTTCGACCTGGCCGCAGGCATGGATCATGCGGATAGCGACATCGGCCTCGGCCTCGGAGAAGCGCGAAAGATCAGCCTCGGCGCGGATAATGGCGAAGGAGCGCTCGTAGATCGCCGTGCCGTCATGGATGTAGTCGTAGGCGGCCATGCTCATTTCCGTTTTTCAGTTTGGGCCTGTCGGTAAGCCTCGGCGATACCGGCCGGCCCGAGCCTTGTCAGGCAAGCAGCGGCAGTCTCGCCTTGATATCGTGCGCTGCGGATCATTGCCGCGACGCGGCGGATGCCGCGCGCGGCGTCATAGCCCGGCCTGTAGCCCGCAGGAAGGGCCTTTGCCGTCGCGTTCACGACAAGTCCGGCTCCGTTTTCGCCGCCGACAATCGTCAGCGTCGCCAGGCCGGGGTGGGCGCAGCCTTTGGCACAGCCGGAAATGTGCAGGGTGAAGTCGAGGATGTCGGCGTTTTCAGTGGCAATCGTCTCGGCGATGTCGCGCGTGGCGATGCGGCCCGAGGCGCAGGCTGGTGTGCCGGGGCAAGCGGCTATGCGCGTGCGCGGGTCGGTGGGAGCGGTGACGAAACCGAGGGCGGTGGCGGTGTGTTGGAGGGGTTGGTTGGCTGCCGGTGGGTGACCGAGGAAGAGCAGGGCGCGGCCGGGGGCTAGGCGGATTTCTGAGGTGCCGAGGGCGAGGGCGTGTTGGGCGAGAGCGATGATCTTCTCTGCTGGCATGCTGCCGTAGGGGAGGGCGATGCCGAGGGCGGTGGCGTCGCCGGCTAAGGGGAAAAGGCCGATAGGTTTACGCGAGGCGCCCCCCTCTGTCCTGCCGGACATCTCCCCCTCAGGGGGGGAGATCGGCAGCTTCGACGCCGGCTTTTCCTTACCGACATCAGAGATTGGCGAAACCGTCAGCGATAGCGCAATCTCCCCCCTTGAGGGGGAGATGTCCGGCAGGACAGAGGGGGGCACCACAGAATGCCACCTTGCAAGAGACGCTAATTGTCTCTCCGACAGATCTCTTGCGTGGGCCTCACGCCCTTTCTCGGCGACCATTCTTAAGGCCGCGACGGTGATGTCGCACGCTGCATCGCCTTCCACTGTGACAAGCGCCTTCGCGTTCCACCCATCACCCGCGACAGACACCCGCCACCGAACTCCTGCATCGACCCGCACTGCAGCAAGCCGCACATCGGCCGTCACCGAATCCATCGTCAACTGCCCGCAGCCGTCCACAATCACGGAAACCTTCGGCCCCAGCCTCGGCGCTAATCCAGCCTCGTCAATCGCCGCCCTGATCCGTTCAGCCAGTGGCCGGGGATCGGCAATCTCCTGCGGATCAATGCCGGCCAGCGGGCCGGTCTCCACCGGCACGCCGGTGCGCACCGCGATATCAAGCGCATCGACCTCCGCCGCCAGCAGCATCGCGCTGTCCGTCGTCAGCCCACGTATCTGTAGACTGCCGCGCGCGGTGACTTCCATGATGCCATTGCCATGCCGCAAGGCGGATTCGGCTAACCCGATCAAAAGCTTCGGCGACAATCCTCCAGAAGTCGGGCCTCCAGAAGATGGGCCTCCAGCAACCGGGTTGAGCCGCACCAAAAGCCCGTCGCCGGTTTGCATTGGCACCGACAAAGCCGGGCAGGCGCCGCGACGAGAGAAGGCGTTCATGCCGCCACCCCAAGCGCCTCGGCCTCGGCAATCATGGCCGTGAGATCGTCGTCGATGGAGTTGCGCAGGGGATGCCACAGGCCACGCCGTCGCGCCGACAGGAAGCGCTCGGCGATGACTTTGGCGGCGGCGGGGTTCTCGCGCAGGATGAAGGCGCGGACCATGGGATCGCCGAGATAGGCATCGTGCACTGCCTCGATCAGCGTGCCCGAAATGGCGTGCGTGGTTTCGGCGAAGCCGACCAGGCGGTCTACGGTTTCGGCAAATTCGGAGGCGCCACGCGGGCCGTGGCGCATCTGTCCCGATATGAAGCGTGGATTGACGGCGCGGGCGCGCACCACCCGCGATACGGCCTCACTGAGCGAACGCGGCTTGGGCTTTTGCGGGTCCGTGGTGTCGAGCACGATGACGTCGGCATTCCTGCCGAGCGCCGCAAGGGCGGCCGAAAAGCCGCCGATGAAAGCGACCTCGGCGGAGCCTTCGAGGATGTCGCGGCCGGGGTCGTCGCCGGGGTGGACGAGAAGATCGGCCTCGGCGATGCGGGTTTCGAAGACGCCGGGCACCGATACGCCTTCGCCCTTGGCACCGCCATAGGCATGCGAGGTGGCGTCGAGATAGGCGCGGCCGATTTCTTCGCGCGCCGCCCAGTTACCGGAGGACAAGATATCCTCGACGCCGGCGCCGTATGTGCCGGGTGAGGTGCCGAAGATGCGCGGGCTGAGCTTGCCATCGGCACGGGTTTTGGCCGCGAGCGGGTTTTCCGAGTCCTCCTCGTCGCGGGCGCCGACCGCGTTGGCGGCGGCATCGATCAGTGCGATCTGGGTCGGGAACATATCGCGGAACAGGCCCGATATGCGCCAGGTGACATCGACGCGTGGCCGGCCAAGAGTGGCCGGCGGCAGCACCTCGATGCCGGTGATGCGGCCGGTCGCCGAATCCCATTGCGGCCGGCAGCCCATCAGCGCCAATCCTTGCGCGATCTCCTCGCCGCCGGTGCGCAGTGAGGCCGAGCCCCACAGGTCGAT
>NZ_RZOM01000082.1:0-10503 GCF_003999175.1 Mesorhizobium sp. M7A.F.Ca.ET.027.03.2.1
GTTGGGCACGCATTACACTGCACTCGAACGTTGGGCCGGAAAGATCGACTTAATCTCGAGGAATGCTGCCAGCCCCTCAGGTCCGAGTTCCCGACCAAGGCCGCTTTCCTTGACACCGCCGAATGGCGCGTCGATGTGAAGCGCGTAACGGTTGATGCCGACAACACCAGCCTCCACTCGGCGCGCAATCGCCATGCCCCGCTCAGGGTCGGACGTGAACACCGCACCACCCAGGCCATACGTAGTGCCGTTGCAGATCGCGATCGCCTCCTCCTCGTTGTGGTACGGGATCACAGACACCACCGGCCCGAAGATCTCCTCCTGCGCGATCCGCATAGATGTGTCGACATCACGGAAGACCGTTGGCTCGAGATAATATCCGACGTCAAGTCCCTGCGGACGCCGACCGCCGGTAACGACCTTCGCGCCCTGCACGCATCCAGATGCAATGTACTCCTCGACGCGAACACGCTGCCGCTTCGCCACCAGTGGCCCGACCTGCGTCGCTGGATTGAGCGGGTGGCCCACGACTAGCCCAGCCACCTTGTTCGCAATTCCTTCGACGACTTCGTCGTACCGTGCGCGCGGAGCAAGGACGCGGGTCAGGGCGTGACAGATCTGACCGCTGAACGGGATGCACGCCGGCGCGACTAAGGGGAGAAACGTGTCAAGATCGACATCCTCGAGCAGCAACGCCGCCGACTTGCCGCCAAGCTCGAGCGTAACGCGCGCGAAGCGCTTGGCACAGGCCAGTGCAACCTGGCGACCAGCGTGCGTTGAACCGGTAAACGACACTTTGTCGACACCCGGATGCGACGCAACCAATGCTCCTGTTTCGCGCGCACCGAACACGATATTGACGACGCCGGGGGGAATGCCTGCCTCGCCTAGGGCTTCAGCGAGCAGGTATGAGTCCAGTGATGCTTCCGGTGCGGGCTTAACGACCGTCGTACAACCAGCGGCCAACGCTGGTGCCAGCTTCCATGCGATTGCGCCCTGAGGGCCGTTCCACGGTACGATCAATCCGGCAACACCTACCGGCTCCCTCCGAATGACAGTTCGCAACTCGTGTCCTATGCGCTCGGATTCGACTTCTAGTTGATCGGCAAGCTCGGCATAGTAGCGGTAAAATTTCGATGTGCCGCTCCCATTGGATTGCACGGAGCTTACCAGGGGCATCCCGATCTGCGCCGTGACAACCGCGCCCAGCTGCTCGGCGCGATCCTCGATTGCACGCGCGAGTCTGCGCAAATAATGGGCTCGCTGCGACGGCGGCAGCTGAGGCCACCCGGAGTTCCGGAACGCCGCACGTGCGGCATCCACTGCCGCAGAAACGTCGTGCTTGTCGCCATTGGGGATTGTCGCAAATTCCAGCTCATCCGCCGGGTTCACGACCGGAATCCTAGCCGACGAATGGGCCGGCCGGAGCTCGCCGTCGACATAGATATCGGTGTGCTCGCCTGTCATCAAGCTGATTGGCGTGGTCATTGCTTTGCCTTTCGTCACATAGGCTGATCCTTCCAAAGGGCTCAACCAGTTTGTCCACTCAGCACCGCTGCTACGCGTCGACCTTGGTGGCGGGAGCCGCTCGGCGGCTTTCCTGCATGCTCGTCAGCAACCAGACGCCGGCGGATTAGTGGACGACTCGCACGGCCAGCCGATCGGTTGATTGCTGTGGCACGAACTCGGCCAGGGCGATCGACAGCTTCGGCTCATTCGGTCATTTTTGTTGAATCACACTCAAACGCATTCTGGAGCTCGATCGAGGCATTACTAGGATCGGGGGATGCCCGCGACGAGTTCCAACCTTGCGGCCCGCCCCCTACACCTCCGGGCCAAACTCAATCCCTGCCCAAACCAAGGCCAGCGTTAAGGAACCAAGTGCCACGCGGACAGCGGGCGCTCGTGGGCAGACGCCTGTCTCAGGGCCAAAGGTTTTGCAGCACTCTTGGGGTGGCAGCCTTGGCACGCTTGACCTCTGCTCTGGACAAACGGTCGACAAATTGGGCCAGCACTAAGCGGGCAACCACTTCCGGATCGACCGCCGGGTCTCGCTGGACGCCGACGTGGATCCGTTCGAGAAATGAATTCCGGTTTCTGGCGTTGGCGCGCCGGCCGGGATTCCAACCCTCGTAGTAGAAGCCGCGAAGCAAAGCTGGCAACCGTGCGCCCATGTAAACGGCGTGGTCGCGATCCAGGCAGTCGCGCAGAGCGTGCAGCGTCGCAATCAGAGCTTGGTAGACCCGCTCGCGATCATGCCAGCGAAGTCTCCACATCAGATCGCTGATCCAATTCTGAGTTACTTCTAATGCGTTGTTGAAATCATGCCTCGCGCACATTGGCTTTTCTCATTTCCTTGAAGGTTGCCAGGATCTCGAATGCGCCTCATCGGCCTTGAAGTTGACCTGGTCAGGCGAGACTAGCGCTGCAAAAACGAGGACCACAAAAAATGGCTTCCGTCCGTGGCGAGCGAGCGATGCCTGACAGATGACCCCCTTGGAAAAGAGGCCTTCCGGTAGCGAAGTAGTTCCAGAGGCAAAGCTGGAGTTCAGACGGTTTGACAAAGATATTAACCGGAGCGTTCGCTAGTGCTCGTGCGGGCACGGCTCGACCCAGACAAACACTCCGTTTGGTTGTAATTATCTCCTTGCATCCAGATTAATCGCTCAGTTTCCGCGTCAGAAATCCTCGCCTCAGCGCAGCGCTAGGATCTCGTTCGGCGCAATCTAAACAATTTGGCAGTCCCAGCGTGCCTCATTCCAAGGGCCTAGAGGCCGCCGCGTTACGCGACGGCGGCACTCAGAGAGTTCTTCTAGGGCTCACGTCAGGGTGTGCTACATCGTCGCCGCAGTTTGCTCCCGCTTCATAGAGCCGAACACCTACTGCAACTCACGCGCGCGCCCGGCCCCATTCCCCTTTTCCCATATTGACTCGTAGTTTCGCAGCATCATCTCCGCGACACCAAAGGTGTGATTGCCTTGCCGCGAAGCCAGGCGAGCATCGATGTCGGGATAGATAAAGAAGGGCAGGGAAATTCGTTCGGCCGGACCACTGTGCACGACCTGATGCGGCGTACTCTTGAACCGGTTATCGCTCAACACCTGAAGCATGTCGCCCAGATTGACAACGAGACTATCGGGGAGGCTCGGCGCCGGTATCCAACGCCCGTGGAACCACACCTGCAAGGATCGCGTGGGGAGTTCCTCCTGCAGCAGCAGCGTGAAAAAACCATTGTCGGTATGCTTAGCGGCCGCGCCACCGGTAGACGGATATCGGATCACGCGTTGCAGAACCGTCGGCGGGCTGAAATGGCGTTGGAACCAGCCTTTTTCCATATCGAGCAGGTCGGCCAGCGCGTTCCCGAGCTGCGGGACGACGCCATTAAGCACGGTGGCCTGCAAAGCTAGGAGGCTCCGCGCGAAACCTGGAGCTAAGGCGTCGTCCGGAAGGCGTGTGAGTCCGGCAAATGGACGCCGGTCGCTTTCATTCTCGATACCGAGGTCGAACATTTCCTTTGGGTCCGGCCCGGCCTCGGGATGCAGCATTTCACCGTGCAACGGACTGTATCCACGCGCGGTGGTGGGGTGGACGTTTTGAAAGGCGTGACCATAGCGTTCCTTCGTAGCCAGGGGCAACGCGAAGAAGCGCCGGGAAGCGTCGATCGCTTCTGTAATCTGTTCTTTCGGGATTCCGTGCTCGACAAGGTAGAAGAACCCGTACTCCTCGCAGGCCGTGCATAATCGCTGTTGCTCTTCACGTCGCGTTGCATCGGATGACAGTTTCGCCAATGAGATTTGCGGTAGCGTAGTCATGGTCGCTCCTCCGTCGGTGCTGTGCCCCTGTGGGGCTACTTAAGCCAAAAGATTGTCTTACATACACAGATCTATTCTCTGTCGCAGCGAATATCCTATAGATTACCCACAGGCGCAACACAAAATATATCAAGAATATGCGAACTTACTGTACAATTGGATTTAACGGTTCTTAAACATCCGTAGCAGGCGAGGTTTGTGACCCCCCCTCGAGTTCAAGAAGGGACGATGAGAGCCCGTTCGATGATGTGCGCGAGATCTGCCCAAATTTCACGCTGGCCTGGGTGTGGACGGCGTACACCCAGCCCGTATGGCCTTGCGATGTTGATACAGGCGAATGACCGCCACGTTCCAGTGCGTTGGCATTGCGCAACAGCAAGCATCAGTATGCATTTTGATAGGGACGGAATTGCCAAACTTGTGTGAGTGAAAGCAAACGGCGAGTTCTACCTCTTCGGGAATTGTCTGGCATTTACAGCTCATAAACCTCGATCGCTTGGCGAAAACGAATCCGGCCACAAGAAGTTTTTTGATCACCTTTTTGTTGATGATTTCCGGTCTTCTTTTAAAATTGCGTCAGCCATCTTCTCAGCCACCATGACCGTTGGAATGTTTGTATTGGCGCGGGGGCAGAACGGCATCACCGAAGCATCGGCAATCCTCAAGCCCGAAACGCCCCGAACCCGACCCGACGGATCAGTCACCGCAGCAGGGTCGGAGGCTTGCCCTATCTTGCAGCTCGAAGTCGGATGCCAGTTGCCGGTCACATTCTGTCGGACAAATCGGTCGAGATGCTCCTCGTTTTTGATCAGATCTGAAATGCTATGACCATCGGTTATGACATGGCTAATGAGGGCGCGGCGCAAGCGTGGAGAACTGTCCATAAGCAAAGCAAGCACCGAGGTGAGCCCGTAATTAACGCAATTGACCTTGCTGACCTGCTTCGCTCGTGCATTCCAAGCTGAGGGAAACGGGTCAAGCGCGACCGCCGACAGGGAATCCTGCTTCAGTAGGCGGGCCATGAAACAGAATCCGTGCTTCAGTCGATCGGCGTCCCGCTTGTCGCTCAACCAGTTGAAATCTACCTGCGGCTCTACGGTATGAGAGCGATCCTTGAGCACGATCGTCCCTGTCGAGTAAGCTCGGTTGACCCACAAATAGAGGGAGCCGAGGCGCTTGCCCAGCGGGTGCCAGGCCGACTTGGCAACCCCCGATATTGCCATGTCCGTCGACGGGCACCCATTGTAGCCCGACGAGTAACGGGCGTGCATCTGGATGTGGCCGCTCACGTTGGGCGCCATGCGATCGCTCGGTTTCAAATACGCAGAAACGGCGATCCCTGGATGTTCTTGAAGGTTCTGGCCCACACCTCTTACATCTGCTACAACCGGAATGCCGAGATTTGTCAGTTGTTCAGCCGGACCGACCCCTGAGCGCATCAATATGGTGGGGGAGTGGATAGCTCCGGCGCAGAGGATCACGTTTGAAGCGAGATACGACTGCTGGCCGAAGTTGTTTTCCGTCTCGACCCCCGTAATGGCGCGGCCTGAAAAGGCCAGCCGCACAACCGTCGTTTCGGGCAATATTGTCAAATTGCGTCGGGAGCGGACGCTCTCGGACAAGTAGGCCATCGCAGCGGAAACGCGATGCCCGTTTCGATTGGTCAAGGGAACAACCGAGTATCCGTCACCAAATTCACCATTGAAGTCCGGCCTGAAATGAAGACCCTCCTGTTCATACGCTCTCGATACCGCTCGGATAAAGCCGGACCAGTCTGATCGCCGCACCCGTCTTATCGGCAGCGGACCAGCCTTGCCGTGAAATTCGCCGCCGAAATCCAGATCGCATTCGAGCCGACGGAAGTAGGGTAGAACCTCCTCCCAGCTCCAGCCCGCTGCACCGCTCGAGACCCAGTCATTGTAGTCTTCGGGACCACCGCGGTTGGCCACCTGAGCATTGATGCTGGAGCCGCCGCCCATCACCCGGGCCTGCTCGTAATGAATGGGCTTGCGGCCATCCCGGACTGCGGTCGCGTCGAGTAAAGGCCATTGATAATCAGGATTGAAGTAAGCACGTGTTGGATTGCCTTCCAAGATGTCATCAGGGACGGCATTCGGGGGCGTATCAGGACCGGCTTCGATGAGCAGTACGCGATGTCCATCGCTGGAGAGCCTGCTCGCCACGACGGATCCAGAGGAACCGCCACCGATCACGATATAATCGAAAACCACACAAGCCTCCCACTATCCACATGATGCTCAGACGAGGGATAACGGGCACTATTAGGCTCCCCCAGCAGAGGATCACTCGTCAGGCAGCTAAATACGTGATGGTGCCGTAGGAAAACCACACTACACCCTAGTAGTTGGTAAGAGGCCGAGAATCAGCTAGGATGACAAGCGGAATGAATGTCGAGATGGCCGCGTGATGGGCGAGTCACGTGGTTCCTTTCTGAGAGATGGTAATTTGAATTAAACTCCTCAGATACGGAAATTGCCGAAGGCCGAGCCTCAACGCCGACGCACAACAAGAACGCAGCGGCTCCGCAACTGTTGCCTACGACGCAGCAATTTCGTCAAGTTTAGCCGCTATCTTGCAGTCATCCCACCGATGCGACCTGGCCGATCTTCTTCCAGCTCGCGCCGGCACGTTACGCCACCCCTGGCGAGACCGTGTGCGGCCCGTCTCTACGGCGTGGCGCTCGGACGAGCGACGATCCCGAAGGATATCCTATGTTCCGTGCGCTTGCTGTTCCTCATGCTAAAAGTCATTCCCGCCTATAAGCGGACGCGTCAACTACTAGATGCCGTAGTATCAGTGCTTTCCCGCAAGCTCTAGAAGCCACGGAGTGTTCAGCGCACTTAAGGGTGCATCGGCATGCAGAGCAACGTCACGACCCTAGAGCTTGCGAGGTGCATCTGTGCGGCAGACGAGTTGGGGCGCAAGATGGGCCTTCACATTACCATGGGCGAAGATTTTGAAGAGTACGTTGGGATCACCAGCAGACTTCCCGGGAAGTCACCGACGTATCCAAGCTTCCGTCCAGACTGTTCTTATCTTCCGCCTGGAAAGGCCTTTTGGATCGTCGGGCGTGATCAGGATGGAAGAGTAGCGCATGTACAAGCGATGCGTCTATATCATCTATCCAACACAGACGTTGCTGAGCACCTTGGGTCGTTGAGAGCCTGGTTCGCGGATCCTACCTTCATAGCCGGGTCTGGTTCCTCGTCTCGTTGCGATGCGCCCACTGGCCGCGCCATGACTGGGCTGGTCGCCTATCATGGCGACATCTGGTTGCGCGAGGACTTCAGAGGCCGCGGTCTCTCTACCTTTATCGGTCGCATTGCATTTGGACTAGCCTGGGCTAAATGGTCGCCGGACTTCATCTATGCGCTGGTTGCCGATTGGCACGTCCAAAAAGGCGTTGTCGATCAATATGGGTATCTACATCAGGAGCCACACGGATCAGTCCTGCACTTGCCCGCGTACGGGATAGCTGACGACGATTGGCTCGTTTGGCTGACGCGAGACGAACTGTTGAAGACGGTTCATGCCTCATCAGTGCAGGCGCCCGTTGAGAATACTGTGGCGAGAGCCGACTCTCGATCATGGACCGTATCGCCAGACTGATCTGAGCCGGAAACAGATGCCGTATGAACGTCTCCTCGGCCCGGTGATTGGAGATTTCCAAATACTACATATTCGAGAGCCTCTAACACGCGTGAGCCTCAGCGCCTGAGCGGCTATCAACGACCAAGTTGCAAACTCTCTGGAGTTGGGCTCGGGTTGGCGACAGGTTCGGTGGCACTATGTGACACTCTCGCTACGCTAACCGTTTGAGCTGTCGCCATTCCGGCAACGCTGTTGGCCCTGCGTAGCTGCCGGTCGACACCGCGTTGTCCATTGGCATGTGGCATCCGGCAGGTTCCAAGAAGGCCTCGGACGCGACATACACGCGACCGCGGGGACCGCCGATTCAAGCGACGAGGACCGGAAGTGAGGTTGATTTTCCCAATGCAAGTCGAAAGGATTGCCCGGGAGATGTTCGTCCTCCCGTCGGGTTGGCGGGCGGGCCAGAGCCAAGCCCACCTTATCAACTGCGTCGGACAAACTTTCGGTAATCCCATTCACAACTATCAAGAATCTAAGATGTTTCACCATTTTGAAGTTGTGCAATATAAAGCTCAATATAATTTTACGTTCCGATAACTCACCGAGGGGAAACTCCGTGCTAAAGCTTTAACGCCGACCTGCCAAGGACGGCGCGCCGAGCCTTAGCCGCAGCTTTGTGCGCGCTCGCAATATTCGGTGCAAACGGTTGCGGAGAAGGAATTATGGAACGCCCCCAACTCGAAGAAGTGCCCGTCCTTTCCGAAAAGGAAATAGAGTGCATACTCTGGGCAGCCAGAGGGAAATCGTCGTGGGAGATAGGACGAATACTTAACAGGTCCGAAAACACTGTGAATTTTCATATAAAAAACGTAATGCGGAAATTGGACACGGGCAGCAGAACGGTCGCTGCTATGAAGGCGGTAAGCCTCGGGATTATCGAACTGGAGGAAGCGGTGAGCGCCGCCGAAGTGTCGTCCGGCGACGATTAGAGTCTCGGTCTTTTCTGTAAGGCCGCTGAGCCCCCAACCCGAATTGCGACGAAGCGGATTGCGCCAATAATCCCGTTATGGCTGCCGGGTCTCATAGTCGACCCACGAATGCGGCCTCGCAGTCTTGAACAACACGATGAGACAACGCCCACGGACCTGGGGAACGCGAGTTTTCGTCCATCGCATCCTCGGGCCGGGGTTGTGTTCACATTCATGAGGTGATCGAGAAGGCTGACCGGGAGGTTTTCCGCTGCGGGCGCGGTCTGAACCGCGTGGCGCAACTGCCCCAGTACTTTGGGGTCTTGGTGACTTGCTGCAGGACGGAACGGCCGAATAGGATTCGGGGCACAGCACCAGGGCCGACCACGCGTCATCGGAGGTTCAAGCTGCGCCAGCGCACAGTTCGATCTCAAACCGTACGATGCGGAGACCGCGCAGATGCCACCATGGCAGGCGCTGGCCGAAGAGACGCTCCTGATGCGGCAAAGCTGACAGTGCGCCTGAACCTCGACGAGGTTGGCGTAGACGAGTCGTTATGTCGTGGAGTCCTCGGCCCATCGGCGTCTGCACAATCTGAGAGCAGCCGAGCGCACCGGTCAACGGGAGGTGGCGCGCGTGATGGACGAGAAGATTCCGGCTCAATCATCTGGAGCGCCCTGCAGTCTGCGATGCGCCGTCGCCTGGTGAGTTGTGTGCGTCAAGTTCTGCAAAAATGGCGTGGCATTCAGCGGTGACGTTGGCGTGTCCGCCGCGCAGCCCCCGTGCCTAGCGGAGCGGCGGACACGCGGGCGGTGCTCAGGCGGCCAATGCCCTCAGGCTCTCCTTCTTGTGCTCGCGCAGATGCTCCATGTTGAGATAGCGGGTCGCCTCGAGCCAGTTCTCGTGGATTTCCACCGCCAGCGCCCGCAACGGCCGCAGCTGGCGCAGTTCATCGAGATGTGCCTCGTCGACCATGCTGACCGAGGGCCTACGGTGCCACGTCCGACTTCAGGTCCACCAGAGAACAAGATCCGGCCGCGCGAAGCCGAAAAAGCTGTTCAGCACCAGGCGACGCTTTCCGTCGCCTGATTGACCGGTAACCCCGTGAACGAAGCCGCCATCGATTAGGGCGATATCCCCGGCCTTGAGCTGGAACTCGCGGCACGGGACGGCCTCAAGATAGGCTGCCGAATAGGGATATCCAGTGGTCTCCACACCCTGCGACTTTCGGTCCGCAACTGTCGGCTTATGGCTCCAGAGCCTCAGATTGCCCCCGTGCTCGGACATGCTGGGATAGAGGTTGAGCGCTGCGACCGTATTGTGCGCCACCGCAGAAAGCTCGTAATCATCGCCAGCACGTAAGACTTGAGCGACATCGTCGTGGGGATCCAAGGAAAACGTGCCACTGCCTGACCAACTGAGAGCGCGACAGACGTTGGCCTGACCGCGTTCCGAACGGGCGAGCCGCAATTCAATGCCCTGGTTGTGAAGCTCTCGCTTCAACGCGCCGAATATTGCTCGGACCGGGTCAACCAAATTCTTAAAAAGGGCATCGACGTACGGCCGCGCGTTTTCGGCGTCTGCGAAATATGTGGCTGCATCCTTCCTGTAGTGAGATGCGCCGACATATTGTCCGGGCACACCATCTCTACGCTCTCTGAGACCGGAGCTTCCAATAAAATTCGTGGTGATCTCCTCGGCTACTTCGGTGCTGAAAGCTTGCTTGATGTGCAGAGCGGTAAGCTCACCTTTCAGGACCGAGATGATCTCCGCCGTGTTGATCGACCCGGTCCGTTCTTTGATCGAAACCGGCGAGATGGCTGGCACTTGAGATATCTGACTAGGCATTGTCTTGCTCCTGTAGTGCGTGTTCAAGGATGGTGATGCCACGATCGAGTTCGGCATCGGTGATGGTTATCGGCGGGAGGACTTTGATAACGTCGCGATTTGGCCCCGAGGATTCGATAAGAAGGCCATTTTCGAATGCGACATCGTGCACGCGGCCGACAACTGCCGGTGAACGGCATTTCAGGCCGGCCATCAGACCGCGACCGCGCTTTTGTTCGATGTACCGGGGGAATTTCGCAACGAGGCGATCGAGGTGCGTTTGC
>NZ_RZOM01000830.1:0-2832 GCF_003999175.1 Mesorhizobium sp. M7A.F.Ca.ET.027.03.2.1
GCCCTGCTACTTCACCGCGCCCGCGGTCATGCCCATGATCAGATAGCGCTCCAGCGCGATGCCGATCACCGCCAGCGGCGCGATCGCCGCCGTCGCGAGCGCTGCCATCGACCACCAGTTGATGCCTTGCGAGCCGGTCTGGCTCGCCACCATGACGGGGATCGTCTTGGCGTCGGTCGAGGTCAAAAGGGCGGCGAAGAAATACTCGTTCCAGCACAGCACCATCGCCAGGATGAAGGCGGCGACCATGCCCGGCAGCGCGATCGGCATGACGATGCGGAAGAACGCCCCCCAGATCGACAGCCCGTCGACAAGGGCTGCTTCCTCGAGCTCAACCGGGATCGAGTTGAACTGGTCGCGCATGATCCAGATGACGATCGGCAGCACCATCAGCGTGTAAAGCAGGATCAGACCGACGCGCGTGTCGAGCAGGCCGACCTCGCGGTAGAGCACCAGGAAGGGCAGGGCCAGCACCACCGGCGGCAGGATCAGCTGCGACAGGAAGAAGAACGAGATGTCCTCGTTCTTGAACCAGGCGAAATGATAGCGATAGCGGGTGAGCCCGTAGGCGGCGAGGCTGCCGATGACGATGGCGAGGCTCGACGCGCCGACCGAGGTGATCACCGAATTCATGAAGCGCTTGAGGAACTCCTCGCGCACCGTCGAGGTCTGGAAAATCGAGTCCGGCGACAGGCCGAGCGAGCGCCAGCCCTTCCAGTCCGGCTGGAAGTCGACGAAGGGGATGAGATGGCCCTGCGTGACGTCGACCGCGGTCTTGAACGAGGTTGTCACCGTCCAATAGATCGGGAACAGGCAGATGAACGCCCAGAAGGCCAGCGCGCCATAGATGAAAACGCGGCTGGCGAGGAAGCTCGCCGGCGAGCGGATCTCCGAGGCGACATATTCGGTGGTCTGAACGCTCATCGGGCTTAACTCACCCCCATCTTGCTTTAATTGACATTGCGGACAAAACGGTTGGCAAATTTCAACAGCCACGTGACGAAGACGACGATGATCACCAGATAGGCCATCGCCAGCATGGTTCCGTAGCCGACATTCGAGCGGTCGCGATATTCGCGATAGATGAAGCTCGACACGGAATCGGTGGCGCCGCCGGGGCCGCCGGATGTGACGGTGATGATGATGTCGGCAAGCTTCAGCTTGAAGATGATGCGCAGGATCACCGCCGTCACCGACACCGGCAACATCAGCGGAAAAGTGACCTGCCAGAAGGTCTGCCACGCATTGGCGCCATCGACGCGTGCGGCTTCGAGCACCTCGCGCGACATCGCCTGCAGCCCGGCCAGCAGCATGATCATCATGAATGGAATGAAGGTCCAGGCATCCAGTATCATGATCGATATGCGCGCGATGATCGGGTCGGAGAAGAAGGCGGGATTTTCCCAGCCGAGATGGCGCGCCAGCGTTGCTGCCGGTCCGAACCGGTATTCCATCAGCGACTTGCCGATCATCCACGACACCGCGACCGGGGACAGCATCAGCGGCATCAGGAAGACGACGCGGAAGAATTTTCGCGCCCGGATCTGCGCGTTGAGCAGCAGCGCCAGGCCGAAGGCGATGACATATTCGACCGCCACCGCCAGCACATAGAGCACCATGTTGAACAGCGCGTTGCGGTAGTAGGGATCGGCCAGCATCTGCCAGAAATTGTCGAGCCCGTTGAACTTGCGACCGCTGAACGAGCTGAGGTTCCAGTCGGTGAGGGCGATGTAGAAACCGAACAGCGTCGGGAAGATCACCATGGCGATGGTGAACAGCAGCGCCGGCAGCAGGAACAGGGCACGCTGGCCGTCCTCGCCACGCGTCAGCACCTGGCCGACGCCGATCGCCACGCCCCACAGCACATAGGCATAGACGACGGGGCGCCAGGTCTCGAAGCCGATCGTATCGGCGCTGCCCTTGTAGAGGATCTCCAGCACGATCGTCGCCAGCAGGCCAAGCGTCGCAACGGCCATTAGCGTCCAGCCAAGGCGTTTGCGGCTTGGAGAGATCAGATCGGAAGGGCCGGCATCTGCCGGCCACTGGTTCGCGGTCGAAGTCTGGTCAGCCACAAATCTCGCCCGTTTAAAGGCTCTCGAGGAGCCGGAGCCGGTCTAAAGTGGTCCGGCGTTGCCGCCGGACCACGGTTCATAGGCCAGCCTACATGCCGAGCGAGGCTTTGTAGAGCTTGATCTGGTTGTCGCGGCCGATCTGATCGGTCAGCTTCTCCCAGGCCGCCGCGATGGCGTCGGCGCCTTCTTGCGCCTTCATCTTGCCGGCGAAAGTGTTGGCCAGGATGTCCTCGGCGGCGCTGTAGTATTGGAAGATGCCGGGGATGCGTGGCTCGATCGCCGCGTTCGGATGGTTGTAGCTGTCTGATTCCGACTTGAGGTAGGAGGTGATGAAGGCCTCGTCGTAGCCGGCCGCCACCCATTCGGGAATGTCGAAATGCGAGTTGCGGTAGGGCTGGAAGCCCGACGGATACATCGCCGTCCAGATCGACAGGTCCTTGCCGCCGAGATGGGCGGCGGCGGACCATGCCGCCTTCTTCTTTTTTTCGTCGGCATCGACGCGGGCCATCACATAGACGCCCCAGCCGAGATAGGCGCAGTTGGGCGCATAGTTCGGGCCGCTGGCGAGCTTGTCCCAGGCGCCGGTCTTCGCATTGTAGACATCGTCCGAGCCCGGCAGGATCGAGAAGCCGGTGACGTCGCCGACGACGGAAGAGTCGTTGGTCTTGACGTTTGAGCCGACGTCGCCCCACCAGGTGACCATCGAGCCGGTGCCGGCCAGGAACTGCTGGAAGGCGGTCGTGTTCGGATCGGCGTTGAT
>NZ_RZOM01000831.1:0-2829 GCF_003999175.1 Mesorhizobium sp. M7A.F.Ca.ET.027.03.2.1
GGGATGGCGCACGATGGCCTGCATCAGCGTCGCACAAGCGGCAAACGTCTCTGCGAAGAAGGCCTTGCCATAATCGGCGTCAGTGCGGCGCGCCGTCATTTCCTTGAGATCATGGCCGGCGCAGAACACCTTGCCGGCCGCCGACAAAACGATGACGCGAACGGCCTTGTCGGCCTTGGCGCGCTCGAGTTCGGCCGTCAGCGCCGCCATCACCGCCAGCGACAGCGCGTTGGCGGGCGGATTGGCGAGCGCCAGGCGCAGCACGCCCTTGTCCAGTTGTGCAACAACCGGCCCTTCAACGGCGGCAGGCTTGATGGCAAGGATTTCGGCCATGGATAAGGTCTCCGCGATTCCGCCTGGGGCTGCCAGAGTATCTAATACCGGATCAGGTTTCGTCCAACACCGATCGCTTGCGCCAGGGGACGAAGGTTGTCAGAAATGCCGCGCCGCGCCCATACAGGTTGACCAGAACGAGAGACCGACATGCCCGCCCAAACCAATTTGAAGCCGGTTCTGACCGCGCAACAAGTTAATGCGCTGATGGAGACCGTCTATCCGCAGCTCAACGAGCAGTCCAAATATTTCGAGGCGATCGACGTGTTCCCCGGCGGCTGCACCGTGCGGCTCAACGCCGGCGAGCGGCACTTGCGTCCGGGCGGCACGGTGTCCGGCCCTTCGCTGTTCACGCTGGCCGACATTGGCGGCTACGTCTGCGTGCTCAGCCATGCCGGGCCGGATGCGCTTTCCGTTACCGTCAACCTCGACATTAACTTCGTGCGCGAGGCCGAGGCTGGGCCGATCGACGGCCACTGCCGCATCCTGAAGCTGGGCAAGAGCCTGATGGTGTTCGACATCGACATCGTTGCCGGCCCGGACGGGCACACGGTGGCGCACGCCACCGGCACCTATTCGATCCCGCCGAAGCGTTAGCCGAATTCCGGCCGCCAACTATTTGTCCGCCAGCGGTCCCAAGATTTGCAGAACCGTCTCGAGAATGAGGCGACGCAAATTTGCAGGCCTATCGAGGTGACTGGCGATGAGCAGCCCATCGCTGGCAACGGTGAGGATATCGGCGGTGGTTTCGGAATCCGAACTGCCGTCGGCCACAAGCAGGCCGCGCAGCAGGTCGCGCTTCCAACGCCTATGCTCATCGATCGCCTGCCGTACCGGATGGCTCGGGTCGGGATATTCGGCGGCAGCGTTCAGAAACGGGCAGCCGCGGTAGCCAGGCTGGGCGGCGGCGTCCGCAACAAGATCAAAGATAGCCAGGATCGAATCGCGCGCCGATCGCTCGCTGATCTTGTCGATCATCGCCCTCCCTTGCCGGCTTTGGTTCTGAATGTACGCGCGGACGAGTTCATCCTTGGCCGGAAAATACTTGTAGAAAGTGGCCTTGGCCACGCCTGCCTCAGCGATAATCCGGTCGATGCCGACCACGTGCACGCCCTCAGCATAGAACAGGTTCGTGGCTGTATCGAGTATGCGGCTGCGCGCAGCACTCTCCCGGCCGATGTCAGTAGCGTGGTCCACCATATCGAATACCCTTTGACGTCGACCCTTTTCCGACATACAGACAGACTTGTCTAGTAGACAAATCTGTCTGCTCTTAAACGAGAGGTGCCAAAGTGGGATCAGTTATCAGGGAAATGATAGTCGACGCATCGCCTGAGAAGGTCTGGCAGACCGTCGGCAACTTCGCCGAAGGGCCGCGACTGACAACGCCAGATATTTTCGTGGATTGCCGGTTGATCGAGCCCGACTTGCGGCAAATGACCTTCGCCGACGGCAACGTCGTGCGGGAGAGGCTTATAGCCCGCGACGAACAGGCACGCCGCATCGTCTGGGCGTGGGAAGGAGAAGAGGTATCGCACGACAACACCTCCATGCAGGTCTTTGCAGAGAACAATGGATGCAGCCGGTTGGTGTGGATTCATGACACCTCGCCGGACGAGCTCTGCGGCTGGCTTGCCGCGGCGATGGACCAAATTGGGCCGGAGATCCGCCGCTCGCTCGAAAGAGCCAACTAAAGATCGGACCGGTCAAAGAACGTTCCGTCCATGCTCCGGAACGTCCTTTTCTCGTGGTATTATAATACCGATCATATAACCCATTGTTTTTGCATAAGCTTTTAGGAATACTCTAGCAACTTCAGCCTTGACGCGATCACCACCCTCGCCTATAAGCCCTCACGAAGCAGCGGCCCGCAAAGGCCGCCGTTTTGTTATTGGCGGCGGGCAGCGTCCTTCCGACAATCCAAGCAACAAGAAACGCCTTCTCTTATGAAGGTCAGAACCGAGAGCAGAAAACATGACAACCTTTTCGCAGAAGCCTGCGGATGTGGTGAAGAAGTGGATCCTGATCGACGCCGAAGGTCTCGTCGTCGGTCGTCTGGCCACTGTCATCGCCAATCATCTTCGCGGCAAGCACAAGCCGACCTTCACCCCGCATGTCGACGACGGCGACAACGTCATTGTCATCAATGCCGACAAGGTGGTGTTCACCGGCAAGAAGTTCACCGACAAGGTCTATTACTGGCACACCGGCCACCCAGGCGGCATCAAGGAGCGCACCGCGCGCCAGCTGCTCGAGGGTCGTTTCCCCGAGCGTGTCGTCGAGAAGGCCGTTGAGCGCATGGTCCCACGTGGCCCGCTCGGCCGTCGCCAGATGAAGAACCTGCGCGTCTATGCAGGTGCCGAGCATCCGCATGTCGCACAGCAGCCCGTCGTGCTCGACGTGGCCAAGCTGAACGCCAAGAACAAGAAGGTCGCATAAGATGGCTGAGCTTTCCTCGCTCGCAGAACTGGGCGCCGCCACCGGCAACACCAATAC
>NZ_RZOM01000832.1:0-2822 GCF_003999175.1 Mesorhizobium sp. M7A.F.Ca.ET.027.03.2.1
ATGGTGAAGGATGGCGCCGGCACGCTGACCCTTTCAGGCACGTCGCTGCTGGACTGGACCGTCGACCAAGGCGGCATCATCTCGGCGGCCGAGCGCTGGGCGGCGATGTCTCGATCGGTGCGGGCGCCTCGTTCACCTTCGACCAGACAGCTAATGTGAGCTATGCCGGCGCGCTCTCGGGTACCGGCGATTTCGTCAAGGACGGCTTGGGGACAGTGGTTCTGACTTCGGACAACTCGGCTTTCGCCGGCGTCACTTCGGTCAATGGCGGCACGCTCGCCGCAGGCGCGGCCAACGCGTTCAGTTCCGCCTCGCAATTCTCGGTCGCGGCGGGCGCGACGCTCGATCTCGCCGGCACTTCCCAAGCCATTGTCGGGCTGACCAATGCCGGGACTGTGGGCATCGCCGGCAGCCTCGGAAGCAAGCTGACCGTCAGTGGCGACTATGTCGCCGAAGGGCGTCATTGCCCTCATCTCGCGGCAGATCCAATGCTCACGCAAGAAATCAGCCGTCGGCGGCCGCTCAAAATTTACCATTCTCATGAATAGTCCCAGATGTTTAACACCTACCGGTATCTTGGCGGCTATAGTCCGAGCCGCGCTGGTGGACTTGGAAATATCTCGGCATGTGCGGTTTTAGCGGTTATTTCGGCACTGTCCGGGATGGGAGGGCGCTCCTTGGAAGGATGACGGCTGCCATTGCGCATCGCGGCCCCGATGAGCAGGGATTCTTCACCACAAAGGCGGCCGGCCTCGGCCATGCGCGGCTGTCCATCGTCGGCCTGGGGGACGGCCAGCAGCCCATGTCCGATGCGACGGGCGATCTGACGATCGCCTTCAACGGTGAGATCTTCAACTATGTGGAACTGCGCGAGCAGCTTCGCGCGAAAGGCCGCCATTTCCGGACAGCCAGCGACACCGAAGTGATCCTGCATCTCTATGACGAGATGGGGGAGGATTGCGTCTCCGCGCTCAATGGCGATTTCGCCTTTGCGCTCTGGGACGGCCGCCGCCGCCGCATGGTTCTGGCGCGCGACCGCATGGGGGTCCGGCCGCTCTTCTATACAAGGCAGGGCGAACGGCTTTACTTCGCCTCGGAGGTCAAGGCGCTCCTCCAGGCCCCAGGCGTCGCGGCCGAGATTGATCCGGTCGCACTCGACCAGATCTTCACGCTCTGGGCCCCGATCGCGCCGCGCACGGCCTTCCGCAATATCTACGAGCTCGAACCCGCAAGCCTGATGATCGTGCAAGAGGGCAGCGTCTCGACGCGACCCTACTGGAGTCTGGAGTATCCCGACCGGGACGCGCCGCCCCGGCACCGGGACGAGCGTGCCGCGGCCGAGGAACTGCGCGCCCTCCTGACGGAGGCGACCCGGATCCGCATGCGCGCCGATGTGCCAGTCGGCGCCTATCTCTCTGGCGGCCTCGATTCCTCCATCACATCGGCGCTGGCGGCGGGCATGGCGCAGGGTGGCCTCAGGACCTTCTCGGTCACCTTCGATAGCGCCGAACATGACGAGAGCCCCTTCCAGCTCGAGATGGCCCGTGCGCTCGGCACGCATCACAGCGCCGTCGCCTGCGGGGAAGGCGATATCGCCGCCGTCTTCCCTGACGTTATCCGCTTCACGGAGCGGCCGATCCTGCGCACTGCCCCTGCCCCGCTCTACAAGCTCTCGAGCCTCGTGCGCGAGGCCGGCTTGAAAGTGGTGCTGACGGGCGAAGGCGCCGACGAAGTCTTTGCCGGCTACGATATTTTCAAGGAGGCCAGGGTTCGGCGCTTTTGCGGGAGACAGCCCGGCTCCCGCATCCGGCCGCATCTGTTCCGCAAGCTCTACCCCTATCTTCCGGGCCTGAGGCAGCAATCGGCCGAGTACCTGTTCTCCTTCTTCGGGGCTAGCGGCGCGGCGCTCGACGATCCGCTGTTCTCCCATCGGCCGAGGTTCGACGGCACGGCGGCGACGAAGCTGTTCTACTCGGGCGATCTGCGTGCCACATTGTCCGGATATGACGCCGCCGAGGAGCTCGCCGCGCGGCTGCCCGAGGCGTTCGCCCGCTGGCATCCCTTGCATCAGGCGCAATATCTGGAAGCCCGCTTCCTTCTCCCCGGCTATATCCTGTCCAGCCAGGGCGACCGCATGGCGATGGCCCACGGCATCGAGGGCCGCTTTCCCTTCCTCGACCATCATCTGGTCGAGTTTGCCGCCGGCCTTCCTCCCGAGATGAAGCTGAAGGGGCTCGTGGAGAAGCATATTCTCCGGGAGGCGACCAAAGACCTGCTGCCGGCCGCCATCGGCCGGCGGACCAAGCAGCCCTATCGCGCACCGGACAGCCAGTCCTTCGTTGGGCCGGGCACGAGGGACTATGTCCAGTCGGCCCTGGGCGACGCCGCAGTCAGCGCCGGCGGGCTCTTCAATCCGAAGGCAGTGGCAAAACTACATGAGAAATGCAGCCGCCAGCCGGCCTCCGGCTTTCGCGACAACGCGGCCTTTGTCGGCATCCTGTCGACGCAGCTGTGGCTGACGACTTTCACCGGCACAGGCATTTGCAACGCAAAGGCCGCCTGACACCACCAAGGAAAGCGAACGACATGACCGATACGATCCGAGACGCAGTGAAGGCCTTTGTCATCGAGAACTTCCTGTTCGGCGACACCACCCACGCCCTCGCCGATACGGACTCGCTGATCGAGAACGGCATCATCGATTCGACCGGCGTTCTGGAACTGGTGGCCTTTATCGAGGACCATTGCGGAATCACAGTTGCGGACGCCGATATCGTGCCGGCCAACCTCGATTCACTGGCGCGCATCACGGCCTTCATCAC
>NZ_RZOM01000833.1:0-2822 GCF_003999175.1 Mesorhizobium sp. M7A.F.Ca.ET.027.03.2.1
CCTCTTTGTTTCGCTGCTCGGCAGCGCCTTTATCCATCTCGCTTGGCTGGGTCTTGTCGGACCCAACCTGTGGTGGGCTCTCGCTCTCTCCGTAGTCTACGCCGTCGGCGTGTTCCGCTACGTATAGAGGGGGAAACTGTTGGAGCGACCGCGTGCCGACGACCGCTCCAGATCGCACTTGAAACTTGAAAAGTGGAGGAAACGAAATGCGAAGGCAATTTTTAACATCAACGACTGCGCTTGTCCTGCTCTGGGGAGCAGGCCAGGCCTATGCCGGAATGGACGAAGCCAAGACCTTCCTCGATACCGAAATCAAGGACTTGTCGACGCTCGATCGCGCCGGCCAGGAAGCCGAGCTGCAATGGTTCATCGATGCCGCGAAGCCTTTCGCCGGCATGGACATCAAGGTGGTCTCCGAGACCATCGATACGCATAGCTATGAGTCCAAGGTTCTGGCGCCCGCTTTCACCGCGATCACCGGCATCAAGATCACCCACGACCTGATCGGGGAAGGCGATGTCGTCGAAAAGCTGCAGACGCAGATGCAGTCGGGCGAGAATATCTATGACGCCTACGTCAACGACTCCGACCTGATCGGCACGCACTGGCGCTACCAGCAGGCGCGCAGCCTGACCAAGTGGATGGCGAATGAGGGCAAGGACGTCACTAACCCCAACCTCGACCTCGCCGACTTCATCGGCACCAAGTTCACGACCGCTCCGGACGGCGACCTCTACCAGCTGCCCGACCAGCAGTTCGCGAATCTCTACTGGTTCCGCTACGACTGGTTCAACGACGAGAAGAACAAGGCCGATTTCAAGGCCAAGTACGGCTACGACCTCGGCGTTCCGGTCAACTGGTCGGCCTATGAGGACATCGCCGAGTTCTTCACCGGCCGCGAGATCGACGGCAAGAAGGTCTATGGCCACATGGACTACGGCAAGAAGGATCCGTCGCTCGGCTGGCGGTTCACCGATGCCTGGCTGTCCATGGCCGGCAATGGCGACAAGGGCCTGCCGAACGGTCTTCCGGTCGACGAATGGGGCATCAAGGTCAACGAGAAGTCGCAGCCTGTCGGCTCGTGCGTCGCGCGCGGCGGCGACACCAATGGCCCGGCTTCCGTGTATTCGATCCAGAAGTACCTGGATTGGCTGAAGGCCTATGCCCCGCCGGAAGCCCAAGGCATGACGTTCGGCGAATCCGGCCCCGTCCCGTCGCAGGGCACGGTCGCGCAGCAGATGTTCACTTACACCGCCTTCACTGCCTCCTTCGTCAAGGACGGGCTGCCGGTCGTGAACGCGGACGGCACCCCGAAATGGCGCTTTGCTCCCTCGCCGCATGGCGTCTACTGGAAGGACGGCATGAAGCTCGGCTACCAGGATGTGGGTTCATGGACGCTTCTCAAGTCCACGCCTGACGATCGCGCCAAGGCCGCCTGGCTCTATGCGCAGTTCGTGGTGTCGAAGACGGTCGACGTGAAGAAGAGCCATGTCGGCCTGACGCTCATCCGCGAGTCGACGATCCAGGACAAGAGCTTCACGGAACGCGCTCCGAAGCTCGGCGGCCTGATCGAGTTCTACCGCTCGCCGGCCCGTGTTCAGTGGTCGCCGACCGGAACGAACGTTCCGGACTATCCGAAGCTGGCACAGCTCTGGTGGCAGGCGATCGGCGATGCGTCGTCGGGTGCCAAGACGGCACAGGAGGCGATGGACTCGCTTTGCTCTGAGCAGGAAAAGGTCATGGAACGCCTGGAAAAGGCCGGCATCCAGGGCGACATCGGTCCGAAGATGGCCGAAGAGCATGACCTCGCCTACTGGAACGCCGACGCGGTCAAGAAGGGCAATCTCGCTCCTCAGCTGAAGATCGAGAACGAGAAGGAAAAGCCGGTCACCATCAATTACGACGAGCTGGTGAAGAGCTGGCAGAAGTAAGATTGTTCTAAGCGGGCGTCTGCGCCCGTATGACATTGGGGGGAGGCGGCATCTTGCCGTCTCCCCTGTTTGTGTAAAAGACTAAGCGGGGAGGCATAATGACCAGATATATCCTTGCCATCGACCAGGGCACGACTTCGACCCGGGCGATCCTGTTCGACGGCGAGATGAAGGTCGCCGGCAGTGGGCAAAAGGAATTCGCCCAGCACTATCCGGCCTCCGGCTGGGTCGAGCACGATCCGGAAGATATCTGGGCGAGTGTGGTGTCGACCGTGAAGGCGGCGCTGAAGAAGGCCGGCCGGAATGCTTCCGACGTGGCGGCACTCGGTATCACCAATCAGCGCGAAACAGTCGTCATCTGGGACAAGGCGACCGGCAAGCCGATCCACAATGCCATTGTCTGGCAGGACCGGCGCACCGCGCCGCTGTGCCAGAAACTCAAGAAGCAGGGCCTGGAAAAGACATTCACCAAGAAGACCGGCCTGCTGCTTGATCCCTATTTTTCCGGCACCAAAATCGCTTGGATACTGAACAAGGTGAAGGGTGCGAGAAAACGCGCCGAGAAAGGCGAACTGCTCGCGGGCACCATCGACAGCTTTTTGATCTGGCGGCTGACTGGCGGCAAGGTCCACGCCACGGACGCCACCAACGCCTCGCGCACGCTGGTCTACAACATCGCTGAGAATGCCTGGGACGACGAGCTGCTGTCGATCCTTAACATCCCAGCAAAAATGCTTCCCGAGTGAAAGACTGCGCCGATGACTATGGAATCACGGAGAAAAATCTCTTTGGCGCCGAGATAAGAATCCTCGGTGTCGCCGGCGACCAGCACGCCGCGACCATCGGCCAGGCCTGCTTCGAGCCAGGCATGATGAAATCGACCTACGGCAC
>NZ_RZOM01000834.1:0-2818 GCF_003999175.1 Mesorhizobium sp. M7A.F.Ca.ET.027.03.2.1
CTCGGTGACGATCGTTTCCCTGCGATTGAAAAAGTGCTTCATCGAATTCGTCCCATACTGGCAAAGTCAAAACCGGTGCTGAATCACCGAAAACCGCTCACATCAATCGCTGTCCATCGGCGCCGAAATACAGCGGCGCCCGGTAGCGGATCACCACTTTGTCGCCCTGCGCCAGATCCGTGTCGGGATCGGTCAGCGTCACCAGTTTCTTGGTCCCCACCGTCACATGCAAATGGTTCTGATCACCGAGATGCTCGACCCAGTCGACGACGCCGTCGGCATGACCATTCGCAGCCTTCGCGATCGAAAGATGTTCGGTGCGCGCGCCGATCGTCTTGGTCCCGGCTGGCGCGCCGGCATCAGGCAGCAGTCCGGTCGGCAGAAGATTGATCGCCGGTTGGCCGAGCCTTGCCGCGACATGAAGGTTTGCCGGCTCGGAATAGATGGTGCGCGGCGAACCGATCTGCACCAGCACGCCCTCGGTGAGGATGCCGATGCGGTCTGCCATCGTCATCGCCTCGATCTGATCATGCGTGACATAAAGCATGGTGGCGCCGAGTTCGGTCTGGATGCGCTTCAGCTCGAGCCTGAGATCGCCGCGCAGCTTGGCATCGAGCGACGACAGCGGCTCGTCCATCAGATAGATCGAAGGCTTGCGCACCAGCGCGCGACCGATGGCAACGCGCTGCATTTCGCCGCCCGAAAGCTTGGTCGAGCGATTGGCGAGCTTGTGATGGATGCGCACCATCTTCGCCACCTCCTCGACCCGGCGGCGGATCTGGTCCTCCGGCATTTTCCGCGCCGGCGAGCGCAGCGGGAAGGCGAGGTTGTCGAATACCGACAGATGCGGATAGAGCGAATACTGCTGGAAGACGAAGGCGGTGTCACGCTCGGCCGGCGACAGCGTCGTGGCGTTGTGTCCACCGATCTCGATCGTGCCGGTATCCGGCCGTTCCAACCCGGCGATGAGCCGCAGCGTCGTTGTCTTACCGGCCCCGGTCGGCCCGAGCAGCACGACGAATTCGCCATCTGCTATGTGCAGGTCGAGGCCGTTGACGGCGGCATGATCGCCGAAACTCTTGGTCGCGTTCTTGATGTGCACCTCAGCCATGCTGGGTCCTCCGCTCCGAGGCGACATCGTGGATCGCGGTTCTCACTGCGCGGCCCGATCCCTTCTCGAACAGCGACAGCCGCGCGCTGCTCAGCGTCAGGCCGACATGGTCGCCGGTGGACAGCCGGATTTCGGCCGGCACGCGTGCCTTGATGATACCGTCCGCCGTTTCGACCGCGACGATCTGCGTGGTGCCGAGATATTCGGTGCCGTAGATGGCGCCGCGCAGCTTGGAGGCGTCGTCGAAGCGTATGTGCTCCGGGCGGATGCCAAGGGCCATGTCGCTGGGTGCGATGTCCTCTCGTACCTCCGGCACCGCGACCTTCGCACCTTGCACGATGATCTCCCTGGCGCCCTTGGCGACCCCGCCGCCAAATCCCAAAAAGTTCATCGGCGGCGAGCCAATGAAGTCGGCGACGAACATGGTTGCCGGGCGGTCGTAGATTTCGCGTGGGCTTCCGAACTGTTCGATGACGCCATGGTTCATCACGGCGATCTTGTCGGCCATCGACATCGCTTCCATCTGGTCGTGCGTGACATAGACCGTCGTGGCACGGATGCGGTTGTGCAGTTCGCGCAGTTCATGGACCATCAAATCGCGGAATTCGGTGTCGAGCGTGCCGAGCGGCTCATCCATCAGGAAGCATTTTGGCCGCCGCACGATGGCGCGGCCGAGCGCGACCCGCTGGCGGTCACCACCGGCAAGTCCGGAGACGGATTTGTTGAGCAGGTGATCGATGCGCAGCAGTTTTGCTGTTTCCTCGACACGGGTGCGGATCTCGGCCGAAGGCATGCCTTGCGCCAACAGCGGGAAGCCGATGTTCTTGCGCACGTTCATGTGCGGATAGAGCGCGAACAGCTGGAAGACGAAGGCGATGTCGCGCTCGCGTGCCCGCAGCATGGTGACGTCGTCGCCGCCGAGCAGGATCTGGCCGCCGGTCGGCAGTTCGAGCCCGGCGATCATGCGCAAGGTCGTCGTCTTGCCACAGCCCGACGGCCCGAGCATGACGAAGAACTCGCCATCCTCGACGACGAAGTTGGAATCCTGCACGGCAACGAAATCGCCGAAGGCCTTTCTCAGGTGCTGGACGCGGATTTCGGCCATGATTATTCCGGGAATTTCGAGACGATGATGAACATCACGGTGCCGGCGAGCATGGTGATGAAGGAGTAGGTGTAGAGCGACAGCGCGAAGGGCTGGAACAGCATCAGGAAGCCGATGGCGATCAGCGCCGTGGCGATGTTTTCCATCAGCCCGCGCCTGGCCCAGACCGGCCAGCGCGACTTGCGTTTCTGAGGCTTGGTCATGCTCATTTGCGCACCGCGCCGAAGGTGATGCCGCGCAGCAATTGCTTGCGGAGCAGAATGGTGAAGACCAGGATCGGCACCAGGAAGATCGTCGTGCCGGCCGCGACCGCCGGCCAGTCCTGGCCGCCTTCGCCGATGATGGTTGGGATGAAGGGCGGCGCGGTCTGCGCGGTGCCCGAGGTCAGGAGTGCCGCGAACGCATACTCGTTCCAGGCGAAGATCAGGCAGAAGATCGCGGTCGCTGCAATGCCGGTCGTCGCTTGCGGCAGCACGGTGCGCCAGAAGGCCTGCAGCCGTGTATAGCCGTCGATCATCGCCGCCTCTTCGTACTCGCGCGGGATTTCGTCGATGAAGCCTTTCAGCAGCCACACCGCCAGCGAAACATTGACCGCCGTGTAG
>NZ_RZOM01000835.1:0-2816 GCF_003999175.1 Mesorhizobium sp. M7A.F.Ca.ET.027.03.2.1
GATATAGATGGTGCCGGCCTTCTGGCTCGCAGTCATGTAGACATAGCCGGTCATCGTTTTAGCGTAGCGAGCATAGGCGCGGGGGCAAGCGCCATTCTGATCCGTTGCATTCTAAGGCACACGTCACGGCATGGATCCTAGGGTCTGCGCTGCGTCGCTTCGCTCCTTGCTTCGCCCTAGGATGACGAAGACGGGAGGGCTAGGCCATTCGAAGGGCGCCGGTGCCTCAGCTATCTCTCCAACACCTTAAACAGAAAACCCGGTACAAGGCCGGGTTCTCAGAAACAACAGCGATGGCAGCCGAGCTCAGCTCACCTTGACCTTGGACGCCTCGTCCTCGGCCAGCTTCTGCTGGAACATCTGTGCGAAGTCGATGGGGTCGAGCATAAGCGGCGGGAAGCCGCCATTGCGGGTTGCCTCGGCGATGATCTGGCGGGCGAACGGGAACAAAAGGCGCGGGCATTCGATGAACAGGATCGGCAGCATGTGCTCCTGCGGAAAACCTGCAATGGCGAACACGCCGCCATAGACCAGCTCGACATTGAACAGCACTTCCTGGTCGAAGGACGCCTTGGCGTTCAGCGTCAGATTGACGTCGAACTGCTTGTCGGAGAGCGGGTTGGCGTTGACGTTGACGTTGATGGCGATGCCCGGTGCCTTGTCGCGGCCGCGCAGCGAATTGGGCGCGCCGGGGCTTTCGAAGGACAGGTCCTTCACATATTGCGCCAGAACGTTGAGCGACGGCTGCGCCGCATTGCCGTTTCCGTTGGCTGCGCCGACCGGCGCGTCATCTTTGCTGGCCATAAGCCTTGTCCTCTTGCCTGGGCAGCGTCGCTGACCGAATTGAAATCGGGCGTTCGCTACCATGGCGGGGATGACAAGACAAGGTTTGCCGCCTTGCTTCCGGGCTGCGGGATGGAGATGGGACGGCGCCCTAATCGTCCTTCAGGCGGCGCCACGGCGAGTTGTGATCCGGTCCGCGCTTCAGATCGTCTTCGCGCGAATAGTCGCCGTCTTCGAGGTCGATGACCCTGTCGCGCCGGCCACGAAAACCGCCGGTTGAGAAATCGGTGGCGACGACAATGCGGCCCTTGAACCGGCTCCAGGCAAAATCGCGCAATGGCGGCAGGAACAGCAACAGGCCGATGATGTCTGATATGAAGCCGGGGATGATCAGGAGGATCGCCGCAACCACGATCATGGCGCCGTGCGCAAGGTGGCGGCTGGGGTTCTGGCCGGCGGCCATCTCGGTGCGGATGCGGGCCATCACACCAAAGCCCTGGTATCGGAGCAAAAGCACGCCGGCGATGCTCGAGGCCAGCACGAGGCCGACCGTCGCCAGCGCGCCGACCTCGCGGCCGACGATGACGAAACCGGCGATTTCCAGCAGCGGAAGCGCGAGGAGAAAGAAGGGAAGCAGCGAAATGCGCAAGTCTTGCCAACCTTTTTCGATTGTTATGATCGTTTCGATTGTTTTGGCCGCCAGTTGCAATCGCCGCTGGCACTGAGGCTGTTAGATAGGTATGCCTGCCTTTGATTTGAATGATTGCGCCTTGCGTTCTATATGCTTTGAATGTTGAACGCTATGCGACCGTGGCCATTGGGCCTGACGGTCCGGCCAAAGGGCAGGATTGATTGGCGGAAGATATGGGATTCTTCGACTTCGGCACGATTTTCTTCCTGATTGCGGCGGTGGTCATCTTTTTCCAGCTGCGCAATGTGCTGGGCCGCCGCACCGGCAGCGAACGGCCGCCCTTCGATCCCTATTCGGCGGCTCGCACCGGCGACAAGGATGCCGCCCAGAAATCCGAAAACGTCGTCTCGCTGCCGCGCAAGCGCCCGCCAGGCGAGCCGGCTCCCGACACCTATGCCGCGATCGACGCTTTCGCCAAGCCCGATACCGACCTCAACAAGGGCTTGCGCAGCATCAAGGACAATGATCCGTCCTTCGAGCCTAAGGGTTTCGTCGACGGCGCCAAGATGGCTTACGAGATGATCGTCATGGCCTATGCCGACGGCGATCGCAAAACACTGAAGAACCTGTTGTCGCGCGAGGTCTATGACGGTTTTGTCGCCGCCATCGGCGAGCGCGAGGCCAAGGCGGAAAAGATCCAGTCCTCCTTCGTCGGCATCGACAAGGCCGACATCGTCTCGGCCGAGATGAAGGGCGGCGAGGCGCATGTCACGCTGCGCATCATCAGCGAGCTGATTTCGGCGACTCGCGACAAGGCCGGTGCCGTCATCGACGGCGACCCGGAAACCGTTGCCGAGGTCAAGGATGTCTGGACCTTCGCCCGCGACACGCGCTCGCGCGATCCGAACTGGAAGCTCGTCGCCACCGAGGAAGAAGACTAGTTCGGAAACACGCGGCGAGGCTCCGGTGTCGCTATCGCCTCTTTTTGTCGAGAAAGCCTTTGGCGACCTGCCCGGCTGGGACGATGACGACCATCTGACGGCCTTCGCCGCCTTTCGTCGCTCGGCCTTCCATGTCCTGGCCAAACCCTACCGCAGCGGTGCGCTCGGCGTCGACTTCCAAGCTTTTGCCGATGCCTACGCGGAGGCGCGGACCGTTTCGCCGGTGAATCGGTCGCCGGTTTTGGCCCGCGAGGAAGCCCGTGCCTTCTTCGAGCGCCATTTTTTCCCGGCGCTTATCCCTGCCGAAAATGCCGGCGCCGGGCTCGTCACCGGTTTCTATGAACCGCAAGTCGAGGCCTCACCGGTGCGCACGGACCGATTTTCGGTGCCGTTGCTGTCGCGCCCGGCCGATCTCGTCGATATCGACGACGGAAACCGGCCGCCCGGCCTGGATCCCTACC
>NZ_RZOM01000836.1:0-2815 GCF_003999175.1 Mesorhizobium sp. M7A.F.Ca.ET.027.03.2.1
CTCGGGATCGAGCAGCCGATGCGTGTAGTCGAATGTCGGCCCGAGCAACTGGCCGCCGGGCAGGTCCTTGTAGGTCGCCGATACGCGCCGCTCGACCAGCATGGTGGCGGTGTCGATGGGCCTGGAGTAGCCGAAGCGCGGCAGCGTGGTGCGGTAGGCGCGCACCAGGAAGATCGCCTCGATCATGTCGCCGCGCGCCTGGACGATGGCGAGCGCGGCCAGTTCACGGTCGTAGAGCGAGCCTTCGCTCATCACCCGGTCGACGCCGAGCGCCAGCTGCTCGACGATCTGGTCGAGACGAAGGGCCGGCACCGAACGGTCGCCGCGGCGGCGGTCGGCAAGCAGGCTGTGGGCGTTGGCGATTGCGGCTTCGCCACCTTTTACCGCGACATACATCTTACGCCTCCATCGTCTTGATGCGCGTCGTGCGCGGCAGGCAGGCAATGCCGCCTGATGTGACGAGGATGATGTCGACGCCACGCGGAAAGCGCTTGATGTTCTGTTTCCACTGCTCGACGAAATGGCGCGGCATCTGTGCCGGCGCGATCGTGGCGCTGGTTTCGATGCCGGGACCTTCGAGCAACAGCGGCGTGCCGGAGACGAGATCGCCGACTTGCAGGATCAACGTGGTCGAACGGTCGGGATAGTCCTGCGTGCCCTGCGAAAAACCATCAAGCGACATCATCTCGGCCGGGGCCGCGATGAAGGCGAAATGCGCATCGGCCGGTGTGTTGGCCAAGGGCGCACCAGTATGGAAACCAAGCCAGGATCTGATGGCGGTGGAAGCTTGCAGGGCCTGGTCGAGCCAGAGCGGGGTGTCGTTATCGCACAGCGCCAGTGCGATGGCGCCGGCGGTCGCCGAGAGCGGCGCCGGCGGGCGGGCGAAGGCAGGCAGCGGCTGCACGCTGCCTGGCCGCGCCATTGCGTTCATGACCGCTCGGAACACCGTCTGGGCATTGAAGACCGGATCGGCGAAGCCGCCCTCGATCGATTGCGCTGCAATGTCCATCAGTCTTCTCCGCGAACCATGGTGAAGAAATCCACCTTCGTTGCCGCCGTCTCGGCGCGGCGTTTTTCATGCGCTGCGGTCAGAGCCGACCGCAGGGGCGCTATCAGCCCGGTCTCGACCTCATTGCGGCGGGCAGGGTCCTGCCACAGCGCGTCGGCGATGGCCGCCAGCTTCGCCTTCTGCTTGTCGCGGCCAAGCGCATAGCAATGGCCGACCTGACCGGAGGGCAGCCGGACGGTGGCGCGGGTAACGGTCGCCTCGCCGACATTGAAAGCGGCGCCGCCGCCGCCGATGCGGCCGCGCAGGGTGACAAGGCCGGTTTCGGGGCCGCGCAGCAACTCGGCGTCCGAAGGCAGTCCGGCCTCATTCCAGAGCCGTACGATGTCATCGCCGCTGGATTGCGCAAGGGTTGCCATGGCGGCCTTGCGCTCGGCCTGGTCGCGGGCTTCCTGTCCTCGCATAAGCTATCGTCCCCGTGGCTAAATTTGTCTATTGATATAGACAACTATACAAATTATACCTATTATCTAGCGCGTGTCCATGACGGGTGGATGACAGCGATAGAAGACTGGGCGCTGGAAGGTGGGGGGCAATGAAGGTCGGGCAGCTGTCAGCGGACGGCATCGAGCGGCGCAGTGGCGTTTCGCTGTGGCGGCAGATCGCCGACAAGATCCTGTATGCGATCGCCATCGGCGATTTCACGGAGAATGCAGCGCTGCCGCCGGAGGTGGCGCTGGCAGAACGCTATGGCGTCAACCGTCACACGGTGCGCAACGCCATATCAGCCCTTGTAAGGGAAGGCGTGCTGCGGGCCGAGCAGGGGCGCGGCACCTTCGTGCTGTCGCGCAAGCGGCTGTCCTATCCGATCGGGGCGCGCACACGTTTTTCCACAGGGCTGCAAGGGCAGACGACGGAACGGCACATCGTCCTGCTCGCCTCGTCGGTCGAGCCGGCCAGCCAGCGGGTCGCCGAGGGACTGGGTCTTCCCAGGGGAGCCGATGTGATCCGGCTGGAAACGCGCGGCGAAGCCGACGGACGGCCGGTGTCGCGCGCGGCCGGCTGGTTCGAGGCCCGGCGCTTTGCCGGCATCGATGCCGCGATGGCGGAAACAGGGTCGATCACCGCCTCGCTGGCGCGGTTCGGCATAGACGACTATCTCAGGCAATCGACCGTGCTGTCGGCGCGCCATGCCGATGCGGCGGACCTTGCCGACCTCGACCTGCAACCGCGCGCCATCGTGCTGGTCACGGTTGCCGTCAACGTCACGCCGGACGGCCAGCCGATCCAGTTTTCCGAGTCGCGCTTTCCGGCCGAACGGGTGGAGCTGAAGCTGTCGGCGCTGTAGGGAGTGGACAGCTCGGTCGCGCTTATTTTTCAGCGACTTGGCGTTTGAGGACCGCCTTCCCCACTCCGTCTCGGCTTCGCCGAGCCACCTCTCCCCCCCTCCGGAGGGAGAGGAAGGAGCCCGCCTTGCTAAGCTCGCGCCATTCCTCTCCCCCGTCGATCGGGGGAGAGGTGGCTCGGCGAAGCCGAGACGGAGTGGGGGTCGACCTGCGCGGGCGTCGTCAATTCAGACCGGCTTCGCCGTCTGCCATGTTATGATCCGACCTCGATCACAGCCTTGATCAGGCCCGATTTCTCATGTGCCCAACGAGCCAGATCGCGCGGCGCGGTGCCCGATCTGGTCAAGGAAGCAACATCAGGCGAAGGCTTCGATGTGGTCTTCGACGCCACCGGCAACACCCAGTCGGTGCAGTCGGCCTTTGCCCATGTCGCGCATGGCGGCACCTTGGTGCTGGTCTCTGT
>NZ_RZOM01000837.1:0-2808 GCF_003999175.1 Mesorhizobium sp. M7A.F.Ca.ET.027.03.2.1
GCCAAGGGCGGGCTGGCCAACGCTGGCGCCAATCGCATCGTCGACCTGAGTTTCGATGGGAAGCCAATTGATCGCAATCAGAAATTCGTCGTTGCGACCAACAATTACCGGGCTGGCGGCGGCGGCAATTTCCCCGACATCAATGCCTCGAAGATCATCTACGAGGCGCCGGACACCAATCGCGATGTCATCGTCCGCTATATCGTCAGCGAGGGCACGATCAATCCGTCGGCGGACGACAACTGGTCGTTCGCACCGCTGCCTGGAGCCAGCGCCGTCTTCGAAACCGGCCCCAGGGCCAAGGATTTCATCGCGCAGGTGAAATCGCTGAAGATCGAACCGGCGGGCGAGGGCGAGGCGGGCTTCGCGAAATACCGCATCCTGCTTTGAAGGGTAGCTTCGAGGCGGCTCGATCCAAGCCCCTTACGGCGTGGATTGATCCGAGCCGAAACGTTCCTTGATGTCAGGCATGACGAGATCCAGCGCATCCGTGGAATGCCGCCGGAATAGCCGTCCGGCAGTTGCTTGATCAGTTCGGGATCGTCGAGCCCTTGCGAAAAGTCGCCGCCGGAATAAGGGCCGAGCAGATAGACGCGGCTGTCGACTCCTTGCATGCGATCGAGAAACCGGTTCGGCCACCCCCACATCCATTTCGCGACGTTGACGGGGATGAGCAAGGTGCCTTTGCGGCAGGCATCCGGAACGTAGCCGGTCCAGCCAATTGCGGCATAGCGCAGGATGCATTGCGTCAGCGATGCGCGGCTTAGCGTATGCATGTCCGGCAGCGCAGCCTTGACCGCGGCAATCGGCTTGTCGCCGCCATAGACCGAGAGATAACCGCGCTCGGCTGGTGCCAGCGTGGCAAGCCATGCGGCCAGCTTTTCGCCTTCGCCCGGATCGTTGCTCTTGACGTTGATGTTGAAGCGGCGGGCCGGGAAGTGCGTCAGAACCTCATCCAGGGATGGCATCATGCCGATACCTTTGCCGCGGAATGGAAAGGTCTTGCCGCCATCCGCCGTATAGCCATAGCCGACATCGAGGGCCTTCAACTCGGCCATGGAATGGCTGCGCGTTTCTCCCGTGCCTTCCGTGCGGCAATCCAGCGTCCAGTCATGGAAGACGGCGAACTTGCCGTCCGTCGTCGGGTGAACATCCAGTTCGAGCGCGTCGGCGCCCAGCGCAAAGGCGGCCTCCATCGAGGGAATTGTGTTTTCGAGGTAGCCATGGCGCGGCGGCAACATGCGACTGGCGGTACAAGTCTGTCCTGTCATGCCTGCGCGCAAATAGTCCTGGGCAAGGCCGCGATGGGCAAGCATCTCCGGCTTGCCGGCGGGGCGATTCGATAACAGCGAGGTGTTGTTGAGCCAGATGCCCACCGCAGCGACAACAATGACGCCGAAGAAGATCGTCCGTCTGCGCATCAGGTGATTTCCGATTCGTCCGTCCTGCCCGGCATTCTGCTTCGCGATCGGACTTTTTGACGGCGACGGCGCGGCGATGTCGAGATCATGCTCGACATAGCCTGGTCAAGAGCGTGTCGGCTTACGCCTTGTAGACCACCTGGCGCACGTCGATGTAGCTGGCGCGGAAGCCAGCCTCGCAATAGTGCAGGTAGAACTCCCAGAGTTTCTTGAAGCGGTCGTCGAAGCCGAGCGGGACGATCTTTTCCCATGACGCCCAGAACCGGTGGCGCCACTCGGCAAGCGTGCGCGCGTAGTCGTCCGGAAACACGCGCTCGCGCAGATGGGCAAGGCCATGATCCTTGCCCAGTGCCTTCAGGATCGACGGTGTCGGCAGCATGCCGCCCGGGAAGACGTAGCGCTGGATGAAATCCGGCCTGGCGCGATAGGTGTCGTAGGCGGCTTCGTTGATGGTGATGATCTGCAGGCCGGCGGTGCCGCCAGGCCTTAGACAGGCCTTCATCTTGCCGAAAAACACCGGCCAGTATTTCTCGCCGACCGCCTCGAACATCTCGATCGAGGCGATGCGGTCATAGGTGCCGGTTTCGTCGCGATAATCCTGCAGCTTGATGTCGACCTTGTCGGCAAGGCCAGCCTTGGCGATGCGAGCCGTGGCAAAATCGTGCTGCTCGCGGCTGATCGTCAGCCCGGTCACGCGGCAGCCGATCTCGCGCGCCGCGAATTCGGCGAAGCCACCCCAACCGCAACCGATTTCCAGCACATGGTCCTTCGGACCGATCCCTGTATCCTTCGCCAGAGCGCGATATTTGGCGGCCTGGGCGCCTTCCAGGTCGTTGGCACCGGTGGTGTAGAGCGCCGAGGAATAGGTCATGCTCGGATCGAGCCATTCCTTGTAGAAGGCGTTGCCGAGGTCGTAATGCGCCGAGATATTGCGTTTCGAACCGGTGCGCGTGTTCTGGTTGAACCAGTGGCGGATGCGCTGGACGGTGTTGATCAGCCAACTGGTGCCGCCCGCGATACTCTCGCCAATGACCGAATTGACCACGAACAGCTCCAGGAAGCTGGTCACATCAGGGCTTTCCCAATCGCCGTCCATATAGGATTCGGCAACGCCGATCGTGCCGCCGGAAAAGGCGCGGCCGGGCAAGCGCCAATTCTTCAGCACCAGTTCGGCATCCGGGCCAGGTCCCTTGCCGCCGACGAGCACGGCGCGGCCGTCCGGCAGCCTCACCCTGAGCGAACCGCGAGGCAGGTTCATTGCCGCCGACAGCACCATGCGCGCTTTCGCTGGAAGGCCTTTGACGATCTCGGCGAAGTTGAATTCATCGAGCCTGACCGCGTCGCTCAATGCTACGCTAAAATGTTCCTTTTGCGCCATCTCATGCCC
>NZ_RZOM01000838.1:0-2804 GCF_003999175.1 Mesorhizobium sp. M7A.F.Ca.ET.027.03.2.1
GATCAAGAGTGCCGCGGCAGCACCGATAATGCCAAGCGGACCGGTCGCCAGCACCAGCATCGCCTTGCCGAAGTTCTGCAGCTGGATCATCAAAAGCACGACGATGACGGCCAACATGATCGGCGCCTTGGCGGCGATCGAAGCCTGGCTTTCCGCCGAATCCTCCGCACCGCCCTGGATCTCGACCTTGTAGCCGGGCGCCAATCCGTCACGCAGGCCCTGCATATCCTTGTACAGTTTGGTGACGACGTCATTGGACTGCACGCCGTCGGGCAGCGTTGCCCGCACACTGATGGTCGGCAGACGGTCGCGGCGCCACTCGATGCCTTGCTCCAGCACCGGCACCACCTTGGCAACCTGCGACAGCGGCACGAAGCCACCGAAGTCGGTCGGGATATAGACCGAGTCGACCGAGGACAGGAGGCTGCGGCTGGCATCCGGCTCGCGGGCAACGATGGACACCGTCTCCTCGCCGTCGCGGAAGTCGTCGAGCGGCGCGCCGGACATCGCCGCCTGCAGCATCTGGCGGATGCGCTGCGAGGTGACGCCGAGTGCGCGGGCACGATCCTGATCGATGACCAGCTTCATCGCCGGAACCGGCTCCAGCCAGTCATCATGCACGGCGCCAAGCAGCGGATCCTCACGGAACTTCGCCTTCACCTGGTCGGCGATGCGGCGCACCTCCTGGCGATCCGGCCCCATGACGCGCATCTGCACCGGCCAGCCGGTCGGCGGGCCGAGGAACAGACGATCGACCTTGGCACGGATGGATGGGAAGTCTTCAGCCAGAACGGTGCGCAACTTGACGATCAGCCGTTCGCGGGCCGGTTCGTCATTGGCCATGACGAGCAGCTGGGCGAAGTTGGGGTTGCTCAGCTGCTGGTCGAGCGGCAGGAAGAAGCGCGGCGCGCCTTCGCCGATATAGGTGGCGATGAAACGCTTGTCCTTGTCGTCCATCATCTTGGTTTCGAGCGCCTTGGCCTGCGCCTCGACTTCCTTGATGCTGGTGCCTTCCGGCAGCCAAAGGTCGACGAGGATTTCCGGCCGCGACGATTGCGGGAAGAAGTTCTGCGGAATGAACTGGAAAGCCCACAGGCTGGTGCCGAAGGTGACCAGCGTCATCACCAGGACGATGATGCGATGGCGCACGGCCCAGCTGACGGTAGCACGAAGCCGGCGGTAGAAACGCGTGTCGAAGACATCGTGATGGCTGCCGGCATGCTTGCGCTGCTTGAGGATCATGTTGCCGAGCCATGGCGTGAAATAGACCGCGACGAACCAGGAGACGATCAGCGCGATGCCGACGACATAGAACAGGGTGCGGACATATTCGCCGGCGGTCGAGGCCGCGAAGCCGACCGGAATGAAGCCGGCCGTGGTGATCAGCGTGCCGGTCAGCATCGGGAAAGCGGTCGAGGAATAGGCGAAGCTCGCCGCCTCGACCTTGACCATTCCCTCCTCCAGCTTGCGCTCCATCATCTCGACGACGATCATCGCGTCGTCGACCAGAAGACCGAGCGCGATGATCAGCGCGCCGAGCGAGATGCGCTGCAGGTCGATGCCGAGTTCGTACATGATGGCGAAGGTCGCAGCCAGCACCAGCGGGATGGCGATGGCGATGACCAGACCGGAACGCCAGCCTATCGACAGGAACGAGACGACGAGCACGATCAGCAGCGCTTCGCCAAGCGCATGCATGAACTCGGCCACCGCATCGGTGACGACGCCCGGCTGGTCGGAGATCTGGTCGACCGCAACCCCGTAGGGCAGCGCCTCTTCGAAGCGCTTGTAGGTGGCCTCGACATCCTTGCCGACGTCGGTAACCTTGAAGCCCTTGGCCATGACGACGCCCAACTGCACGCTGTCGTGACCGTTGAAGCGGTATTTGCGCTGGAACGGATCTTCCAGCCCCGAGGTCACCGTGGCGATGTCGCCCAGCCTTGTGACCTGGCCGCCGGCGCGCAGGCGCAGGTTCCGGATATCCTCGACCTTGCCGACATCGCCCTCGACGGAGATGCGTACCGAGTTGGTGCCGGTATCGACGGAGCCGGCCGGGTCGACATTGTTCTGTCCCTTGATCGCATTCCGCAGATCGGTCAGCGTCAGGCCGCGTTCGGCCAGGGCCTTGGACGAGACGTCGATATAGAGCTTTTCCGGCTGGTCGCCGATGATGACGGCCTTCTCGACGCCGGGCGTCGTCAAAAGCATGTCGCGCGCCTGGATGGCGAACTTCTTCAGTTCGGGATAGCTGAAGCCGTCGCCGCTGATCGAATGCAAGGTGATGAAGGTGTCGCCGAACTCGTCGTTGAAATAGGGGCCGAGCAGACCCTGCGGCAGGTCGCCCTGGATATCGCCCACCTTCTTGCGCACCTGGTAGAAGGCGTCGGTCACCTCGGCGGTGTTGGTGTCGCCCTTGATCTGCACGGTGATGATGGCGCTGCCGGCGCGGGTGAAGGAGCGCACGAAATCGAGATGCGGCGTTTCCTGCAGCTTGCGTTCGATCTTGTTGACGACCTGGTCTTCCATCTCCTTGATCGAGGAGCCCGGCCAGATCGCCTGGACGACCATGATCCGGAAGGTGAAATCGGGATCTTCCTTCTGGCCCATACGCATCAGGCCGAGCGCGCCGGAAATGATGATCAGGCCGAACAGGAACCGCGCAATGGCGGGATGGCCGATTGCCCAGCGCGACAGGTTGAAGGGCCGCTTCTCTTCCGTGGAATTGGTCATCGACGCTGGTCCATCTATCTAGCGCAACAAAATCGAGGTTTCATAGTGGCTTCCGGGCGGCAAGGCTCTCCGAG
>NZ_RZOM01000839.1:0-2804 GCF_003999175.1 Mesorhizobium sp. M7A.F.Ca.ET.027.03.2.1
CTGGAAGGTTTTGCGCGAAGACGGGTCGCCGGCGATCGTCAAGGCGCTCAAGCCTTTCGACGACGTCGCCGACGAGTTGCGCGGCGAGCATTATCTCGCCTGGCGGCGCGGCGAAGGCGCGGTGCGCCTGCTCGGCCGCGACGGCCACAGCATGCTGCTGGAATATGCCGGTGAAACGCTGCTTCAGCAAGTTCTCGACGAACAGGGCGACTTTGTAGCGACCGCAATTGCGGCCGAGGTGATGGCGAAGCTGTTTTCACAGGGGAAAGACCCCTTCCCGCCCGAACTTCAGCCGCTCCGGGAACGCTTCGCCAGCCTGTTCAACAAGGCGAATGCCGATCGCGACGCCGGCCATGACGGCCTCTATGTCGAGGCCGCCACTATTGCCGACCGGCTGCTGACCGATCCGCACGATATCAGGCCACTGCATGGCGACCTGCATCACGAGAACATCCTGCACGGACCGCGCGGCTGGCTGGCTATCGATCCGAAGGGCGTGCTCGGCGACCCCGGCTTCGATGCGGCGAACATGTTCTACAACCCGCTCGAGCGGGACGATCTCTGCCTCGACCCCGAGCGGATCGCTGGTATGGCCGGGATCTTTGCCAACACTCTGGGCCAGACACCGGCCGCTATCCTTGATCATGCCATCGCCTATGGCTGCCTTTCGGCATCCTGGCATCATGAGGACGACAATGCGGTCGAGGAGAACCGCGAATTGTCGGTCGTCAAGGCGATCCGGGCGGTACGGGCAAGCTTCTGATCCGGACCCGGTAGATCAGCTCCAAGATCAGCCCCTGAGCGCTATTCCCGCCGGCAAGGGATAGGCGCCCTTGGTGCCGCGCCAGTGTGCGGCGGCAAAACCCAGCACGATCAGCGCAAATCCCTGATGGGTCAGCGCCATATGCAGCGGCACATGCATCAGCAGCGTGCCGATGCCGATCGAAGCTTGGACCAGCACCAGTAGAAACAGCAGCGTCGCGCGCCGCGCATGCGTTGTTTCAGGCAGCCGCCGGCGCGTGGCGATCATGTGCCACAATACCACGACGAATACCGTGTAGGCGCCAAACCGATGGAAGAACTGCACCGTCTTCGGGCTCTCGAAGAAGTTGCGCCACGCCGGCTCGAGGATCAGCAGATCGCCAGGGATGATCTTGCCGTCCATCAACGGCCAGGTGTTGTAGCTTAAGCCCGCGTCGAGCCCGGCGACCAGGCCGCCGAGATAGATCTGGATCAGCGCCAGCAGCACGATGAACCCGGCCAGCCTCTGCGTCGACCGATCGGCGGCGGGTTCGGAATGCGGCGCCAATCCTCGCGCGACCACCATGGTGGCGGTGAAGATCAGCGCGGCGAGTGTCAGGTGGGTCGCCAGCCGGTACTGGCTGACGGAGACCCGGTCGACCAATCCTGAAGCCACCATCCACCAGCCGATGGCGCCTTGCAGGCCGCCGAGCAGGAGAATGCCCACCAGCTTCGCTCCCAGGCCGCGTTCGATGCGGCGCGTCGCCCAGAAGAACAGCAGCGGCAGGGCAAAGACCAGGCCGACGCTGCGCGCCAGGATGCGGTGCGCCCATTCCCACCAGAAGATCGACTTGAACGCCTCGATGCTCATGCCCTTGTTGAGCTCGGCATATTGCGGGATCTGCTGGTAGAGCTGGAATTCCTCTTGCCACTCGGCATCGTTGAGCGGCGGGATCACGCCATGGATCGGCTTCCACTGCGTAATCGACAGGCCGGAATCGGTGAGCCTTGTGGCGCCGCCGACCAGCACCAGCGCAAACAGCACCAGAAGCACCACATAGAGCCAGCCGCGCAGCAGCGCCCGGTTATGCAGGTCGCGGTCGCGGGCGACGTATGGCGCGGCAGCTGATATGGCAGCCATGATCTTGTCCCGGCAGGTTGATTTGGCGGATTGGTGGACCATCGCACCCGTGCTGGCAAGACCATACGGCGCGGCACGCCGTCGCGCCGCGTCTCACCGGTTGCACAGTCTCGCCTCAAGGCCTATGCGAGGCCGATACCCCTTGAGCCTGCCAGGCCTCTTGTGCGAATTCCGGCATGCTCGATCAGGAGACCAGCCATGCCCCTGCGCCTGAAAAAGCTGATCGGAATGTTTCTGCTGGTCGCGCTGGTCATCGTCTATGCGCTGGTCGCATCGATCTTCGCGGTCGCCCGGCTGTCGGAGTCGGGTCCGTGGGTGCATTTCCTGTTCTTCCTGCTCAGCGGCCTGCTCTGGGTGCTGCCGGCAATGGGCATCATCAAATGGCTGATGCTGGAGCCGAGGGCCAAGCGATAGGCGAAACCGCCAGCGTCAGATGGTGACGACCATCTTGCCGGCGTTGGCGAGCGGCGTCGTCACGCCCGACAGCATGGTGCGGATGTGGGCGAGGCTCTGGTAGCGGCCGTTGACGGAAATGCGCGGCAAGGCGTGCAGGAACCCGGCATGCTCGGCGCGCAGCACGCCGTGGCGCGTCGTCACGGCGGAGGTATAGCCTGCGTCGCGGGCAAAGCCGACCTCGCGGCAGCCGACAGCGCTGGCATAGCCATAGGGATAAGCGAAATGGCGGGGCATTTCGCCCAGTTCGGCCTGCAACATGGCGCGCACGTCGCCAACCTCGTGCCGGGCATCGGCTTCTGAGAGCCGCTTCAGATTGCTGTGGTTGATCGTATGGGCGCCGATCGTCACCAGCGGATGCGCGGCGATGCGACGGATTTCATCCCAGCTCATCAATGTGCGCAAGCGTGGGCCGTCGGCGTCGATGCCGTTTGCGCGAGCCAGGTCACGCAACACGGCCTGCAGGTCC
>NZ_RZOM01000083.1:0-10488 GCF_003999175.1 Mesorhizobium sp. M7A.F.Ca.ET.027.03.2.1
GGGCTGGTCGACCTTGCGACGCTGCAGTCCGCGTCGCGGTCGGCGGCGTTCGATCGGCTGACCGGAAACGGCACCCCCATCGTGCTTGTCGATGTCGACAATCTGGAAACGCAGGCTCTGGCCGGCAAGGAGCTGTGGCGCGTTCGCAAGCCCGGCGGTTCTTTTGTCGTCGGCTCGTCAGGGGTCGAGTATGCGTTGCTGGCCGAATGGGCGTCGAATGGCATCGTCAGCGCCGGACATGGCTTCACGCCACCGGGCGCAGCCGAGCGGATAGCCGTCGTGTCGGGAAGTTGCTCGCCGACCACCGAACGGCAGATCCAGCATGCCCTGACCGACGGTTTCGACGGCATCGAGGTCGATCCAGTCGAACTGGTTTCGGAGGCTTCGCAGCAGGCGATCGCGCGCGCAACGGCAAGCGGCCGTGCCAGTCTGCAAGCCGGGCGCAGCGTCATCCTCTACACCGCGCTTGGCCCCGATGCCGACAGGGGCGCCGAAATCGACCGGCAGGAAGGCGCCCGCCACAGGCTTGGCCGCGGACTCGGAGAAATCCTTCGCGGCCTGACGATCGAACAGAGCCTGCGGCGCGTGGTCATTGCCGGCGGCGACACGTCGAGCCATGCACTCGGCGAAATGGGTGTCGATGCCCTGACAATCCGCATGCCGCTGCCCGCTTCGCCGGGCTCGCCGCTCTGCGTTGCTCACGCGCGCGTCAAGGCGATCGACGGACTGGAGGTCGCGCTCAAGGGCGGCCAGGTCGGAACTGATCGCTATTTCTCAGCCATCCGCGACGGCCTCGGCGGTTGAAACAACTAACGCCTACGTCCAGGTGATAGCCTGCGGGAACACCTCTGCGCACGAAATGCTCCTTGCCGGGTGGAAATCCCGGTAACACCCGGTATTATCTGCGAAAATGCCGAAATCGGGAGGATGCCGGGTGCAGACCAAGAAGATCATCAATGCCGGCAACCGCGCCGTCGACGAGATGCTGGAAGGCATCCTGGCAGCGCATCCCCGCCATCTCAAAAGCGTGGACGGCAGTCCTCGCTCCATCATCGCCTGCGACGGACCGCGCCAGGGCAAGGTGGGCCTCGTCATTGGCGGCGGCTCGGGCCACGAGCCGAGCTTTCTTGGCTTCGTCGGCAAGGGATTGGCCGATGCGGCGGCCATCGGCAATGTCTTCGCCTCGCCACCGCCGGACCCGATCCTCGAATGCGCAAAGGCAGTCAGCGGCGGCGCCGGCGTGCTGTTCATGTACGGCAACTATGCCGGCGACGTGATGAATTTCGACATGGCGGCCGAGATGGCCGCCATGGACGACATCGAGGTGCGCACGGTGCTGAGCACCGACGACGTCGCCTCGGCACCGCGCGACCAGCGGCACAAGAGGCGCGGCGTCGCCGGCAATTTCTTCATCTTCAAGGCGGCCGGTGCCGCCTGCGACCGGATGCTGTCCTTCGACGAATGCGAGCGCATCGCCGGCAAGGCCAACGACCACACCTTCACCATGGGCGTGGCGCTGTCGCCCTGTTCGCTGCCGCAGACCCGCCGGCCGAATTTCGAGATCGGGCCGGACGAGATGGAGATCGGCATGGGCATCCATGGCGAGCCGGGCATCGCGCGCGAAAAGTTGAAAACAGCCGACGAGATCACCGACGAGATGCTGGACAGGATCCTCGACGAGATGGCGCCTACGCGCGGCGACAAGGTCGCGGTGCTCGTCAATTCGCTGGGCTCAACGCCGCTGATGGAACTCTACATCATGAACCGGCGCGTGAAGCAGAGGCTCGACGAGATCGGTGTGTCCATACACGCAAGCTGGGTCGGCAATTACTGCACCTCGCTCGAAATGGCAGGGGCCTCGATCACTCTGCATCGGCTGGACGGCGAGTTGCAGACGATGCTGGACCACCCCTGCGACTGCGCCATGTTTCGCGCCGGCTAAACCCACTTCTGTGGCAAGGACTAAGACATGACGACAATCGACACCGCCCACCTTGTCGCGATGTTCGCGGCGATCGCAACCGCCATGTCCGCCGACCGGGACCGACTGTGCGCGCTTGACGGGGTTATCGGCGACGCCGACCACGGCATCGCGATGGAGCTTGGATTTTCCGCTGCACGCGATGCCGTCGCCGCACTGGATGCAGAGGCAACCGACCCGACCACCTTGCTGAACACCGCTGCCAAATCGTTCCTGAATGCCGTCGGAGCCTCCTCCGGGCCGCTCTATGCGACCGCGTTCATGCGGGGCGCGGCAGCCGTCAAGGGCAAGACGACGCTCGACGATTCGGACGTGGTCGCCCTGTTTCAGTCCATGGCCAAGGGCATTCAGGATCGCGGCAAGGCCGAGCCTGGCGAAAAGACGATGATCGATGCATGGGCGCCGGCTGCGCAGGCAGCGGGCGAAGCGCTGACCTCCGGCAAGGATCTGGCGGGCAGTCTCGAAGCTGCTGCACAAGCGGCAAACGCAGGCGCGGAGGCGACTAAGTCGATGGTCGCCACGAAAGGCCGGGCATCGCGCCTCGGCGAACGCTCGCTTGGCCACATGGACCCGGGCGCCGCCTCCGCCGTAACCATGATCGAGGCGATGCGGGTCGCCTTGACCAGTTAACTCAGTAACGGGTTCCCCGCGTTTTTCAGCGCTTGGCGTCGAGCTTGTCGATGGCCTGCACGTTTGTGGCGGAGGGGCCATTCGGATCGAACTCCGAGGCTAACCATGCGTCGGCGATCGATTTCGCCAGTTCGGGACCGATGACGCGGGCGCCCATAGTGATGATCTGGGCGTTGTTGGACTTGGCGGCGCGCTCAGCGGAATAGGTGTCGTGGGTCAATGCGGCGCGAATGCCCGGCACCTTGTTGGCGGAGATGCTGACGCCAATGCCGGTGCCGCAAAACAGGATGGCCCGGTCGTAATTGCCGTCCAGGATTTCGTGGCCTACCGAGGCGGCGATGTCGGCGTAGAATCCGGCCTGGCTGAGGTCGACGACCTGCAGTTCGGGTTTGGTGGCGAGATGCTTGGCGATGACGTCGAGCAGCGGCTTTCCGGCACTGTCGGCTCCGAGTGCGATCTTCATGATGATGAACTCCTTTGCTAGGTCTTTTGGCAGTCAGCGCGCGATGGCGGCCGACGCCTTTTTCAGAATGTCGATATAGCCTTCCGCTTGCCACGCCGAGCGGCCGATGAACAGGCCATCGATATGCGGCTGGCCGATGAGTTCGGCCGCGTTGCCTGGATTGACGCTGCCACCATAAAGCACAGGTGGAGCAATCGGCAGCCGGTCGGCGGCAACCTTCTTGATCAGCTGTTGCTGTTTGTCGGCATAGTCGGCGCTTGCGGGAATGCCCTTCTCGCCGATTGCCCAGACGGGCTCGTAGGCAAAGAGGATTTCCGCCTTCAGTTGATCGCCGCTCAGCTCTTGCAGCGCGCCGAGAACCTGTGCCGTCAGCACCGCCTCGGCGCGGCCTGATTCACGCTCAGCCAGCGTCTCGCCGACGCAGATCAGCGGCACGAAACCGTGCCTGACAGCGGCCGCCGTTTTCAGTCCCACAGTCGCATCGGTCTCGCCGAAATGCTCGCGGCGCTCGCTATGGCCGAGTTCGATTACATCCAGCCCGCAATCTTTCAACATCACCGGCGAGATCTCCCCCGTCCAGGCGCCAGCATCGGCCCAATGCATGTTCTGGGCACCGATCTTGACGCGGGTGTTGGCCAGCGCGGCCTTGACCTGGCGCGCTGCGGTGAACGGCGGAATGACGAAGGGCTGTATTGCCAGATCGAAATCGGGCACAAAGGCCGCCAGCGCATCGGCGAACTGCAACGCCTCCGACAGCGTCTTGTTCATCTTCCAGCTCGTGCCGACCCAATATGGGGCCATTCTTCTTCTCCTTCGATACTTTTGCGGCCGAAGCCGGCTTTCGGGCGACGTATTCGCTCAGGTCCGGGGCTTGAGACTGTCGCGACCGCTGTCGATATGAGGGGCCCAGAAATCCACCGACTCGCGGATCATCTCGATAACCTGATGGTCGACTGGTTCCCTCTCCCTGAAGGAAAGTTCAAGGCAAATTTCATTGTCGGTTCCACCGCCCTGCCGAACCGCGTCCAGCAGCTTCTGCGGCACTATGCGGCCATCCTTGTTGTAGGCTGATGTGAACGGCCAGTGCCCGCCCTTATTCATCGACGACTGCTTGATGTGGATGATCGGCGATTGCAATGGAAACGCTTTCGCCCAAGCATAGGGATCGGTATCGGCAGGATCGGCCGAGGTCACGTCGCCATGGTCGATATCCACCATCATCTTCATCGGTATGGGCAGCTTCGCCGCATCGATGGCGCCTTGCAGCGTGGCGCAGCTTTCGATCGTGTGGCCGAACTCGCGGCCGACCGACATCGGCTCCCAGAACAGATAGGACAGACCCGCCGCCTTGGCGTGCTCGGCCACCTCGCGCCAGCATTCGAGCGCGATATCGAGCAGTGCCGCCCGCCGTTGCGGATCGTCAAAGTCCTTGTGGGTGAAGATGGCGAACTGCGTGCCCATGCCCGACGCACCGAGTTCCGCGGAAATGTCGGCGAAGGTCTTGAACCAGTCGACATAGTAGCGCCGGACATCCGCATCCGGATGGCCGAAATGGTTGAGCCGGCCGTAGGGTCCGGTCATGCCGGAGGTGATCCTGACACCGGTCCGCGCCAAGGCGCTGTTGAACAGGCGCAGGAATTTGGCAATCGTCGCCGCTGGCCAGCCCGGATTGACGAATTCATGCGTCAGCTGCACGTCGCGGATGCCGATGCCATAGGCGATCGCGTCGATCAGATCGTCCGGATCGGCGAAACGGTTGACCAGTGGATTGGTGTTGAGGGAAAGCGTGAAGGCCATCAGTCTGCCGTCGCCATGATGTTATCGAACCAGTCTTCGAATGCTTTCCGCTCGGCCGCATCGAGATGCAGGCCATGTTTGGTGCGGCGTTCCAGAATATCGGCTGATGTGCCGGCCCATTCGGTCTCGGCCAGGAACCTTGCCTCCCGCTCATACAGGTCGGGACCGAAGCGGTGGCCGAGATCCGCCTCGCGCTGTGCGCCAGCGAGCAATTGCCTGGCGCGGGTGCCATAGCTTCGCGCGTAATGCTTCACCAGCGACGGGCTGAGCCATGAAAACTCGGAATGCAGATCGCTCAGGAACTGCTCGAAGTCCGCATTGGGCAGGTCGCCTCCCGGCAAGGGAATTTTGGCTGTCCAGGCTTTCTTCATCGTCGGAAAAAACGGCTGGATCTTTTCCAGCGCGTGTTCCGACAGCTTGCGGAAGGTGGTGATCTTGCCGCCGAACACCGAAAGCAGCGGTGCGTTGCCATTGGAGGCGTCGAGTTCGAAAATATAGTCGCGCGTCACCGCGCTTGGATTGTCGGCATTGTCGTCATAGAGCGGACGCACGCCCGAGAAACTGTAGACCACGTCCTGTGGCGTCAGCTGCCGCTTGAAATAGCGATTGACCACCTTGATCAGATAGTCGACTTCGCTGGCCTCGGCGACCACTTCCTCGGGCCTGCCTTCGTAGGGAATGTCGGTGGTGCCAATCAGCGCCAGATCGTTCTCATACGGATTGACGAAGATCACCCGCTTGTCGTTGTTCTGAATGAGATAGGCTTGCCGCCCCTCCCAGAATTTGGGCACGACGATATGGCTGCCCTTCACCAGACGAACATTGCGGGTGGAATTCTGGCCGGCGACGCGGCTGACAATGTCGTTGACCCAGGGGCCTGCCGCGTTGACCAGCGCCCGCGCCCGGACCTTCGTCACCGCACCCGTGCGACCATCCTGCATGTCGATCGACCACAGTCCGTTTTCGCGGCGGGCCGCGACACAGGCGGTGCGCGTGAGCACTCTGGCACCGCGCTGCCGGGCATCCAGGGCGTTGAGCAGCACCAGGCGCGCATCGTCGACCCAGCAGTCGGAGTATTCGAAACCGCGCTTGAACTCGTCCTTGATTGGCGCGCCTTCCGGCGCAGTCTTGAGGTTCAGTGTTCTTGTCCCCGGCAGGCGTTTACGGCCGCCAAGGTGGTCGTAGAGAAACAGCCCGAGCCGGACCAGCCATGCCGGCCTGTCTTGCGGGCTGTGCGGAAGAACGAAGCGCATCGGCCAGATGATGTGCGGCGCCGCCTCGAGCAGCACCTCGCGTTCGATCAGTGCTTCGCGAACCAGCCGGAATTCATAATATTCGAGGTAGCGCAGGCCGCCATGCACCAGCTTGCCGGAGCGCGAGCTCGTGCCTTGTGCGAGATCGTCCTTTTCGCACAGGATGACGGACAGCCCGCGACCTGCCGCATCACGCGCTATGCCGGCTCCATTGACGCCGCCGCCGATCACGAAGAGATCGACGACATCTGTTGTATTGCTCAAGATCCTGCTCCTGTGCGGTGCGCCATGCCCTTCCACACCGGCCGAAGCGCCTGACGCGCTGCAACGAAGGAAGGGAAGAGGGCATCGTAGGTTTGCGAAAGCGCCTCGTCATAGGCATCGCAGTCGCCGAGAAGCGGCGTCACCCATTCGGCGGCGCAGTCTTCCATCGAGCCATAGACGCCGAGGCCGACCGCGGCCATCATCGCGGCGCCTGCCGCGCCGGCTTCCTGGCGACTGCTGGTGCGCACCTGTGCCCTTGTCGCCGCTGCGATGATGCGGCGTAGGGACGGGCTGCGCGCGGCGCCGCCCGACAGGCGGATTTCGCCCGGCACGGCGCCCATCGCCTGGTAGCAATCGCGTGCGGCGAAGGCCAGTCCCTCGAGGACGCCGCGTGCCAGATCGCCAAACCCGTGCTTGACCGAAAGGCCGATGAAGCCAGCGCGTGCGTCAGGATCGACGAACGGTCCTCTTTCACCGGCCAGCGATATGTAGGGCTGGTAGATCAGCAAACCAGGCTCCGATGCTTCCACCCAAGCGTCGAGGGCCTTCAGCAACTCGTCATGAGAAGGCTTGCCGCCAGCCGTGGCGAGCACGTCGCGCGCAAGGCCAAGCACCCAGTCTATGTTGAGCGTCGCCGCCATGTTGGACTGCAATTGTGCAAAGGCGCCCGGAATAGGCATGGCGATCGTGTAGCCGGAGCCATCGTCGTTCAGCACGACATCGTCGGGCGTGGCTGCGAAGCGCGTGTGTATGCCGGTCGAGCCGATGACCGTGCAGCCGACATTGCCCGAGGGATCATAGAGGCCGGCTCCGAGCGCCGTCATGACCATATCGACGTAACCCAGCACCACGGGGGTGCCTTCCAGCAGGCCGGTCTCTGCCGCCGCCGATCGCGATAGCGGATGATGGTCGGTGGTGCCTTCGAGCATGGGAGGCAACAGGCGGCGATGCGTCGTCAGATCCAGGATGTCGAGGGCTTCGTCGGAATAGTTGCGCGACCGAAAATCGCCGAAGGTGAAGGTTCCCTCGGAGGGATCCGTGGCGCGTTCGCCTGTCATCTTGAAGTAGAGCCAATCCTTGCAATGCAGGGCGGTCGCCGCCCGCTCCAGCATGCTGGGATGGTTCTTTTTCATGAAGGCAAGCTGGGCGCCTTGCTGGCAGGAATTCAGGCCCGTGCCGGTCAGCTCGAACCGCCTGCGATCCCGGGGATCGGCGCGCATCTCGTCGACCAGATGTCCGGCGCGGGCATCGAGCCACAGCCAGGCGCGCGAGACAGGCAAGCCCTCGCCATCGATCAGCCAGGTTCCGTCGCCCTGCCCGGTGATAGCAACCGCCGCGGTTCGTTGCGCGAGGTCGGGAACCTTGGCCGCGAGATCGCGAACGGTCCGCGCCATGTCGCGCCAGGTCTGGTCGAGGTCCTGCTCGGCGCCGCCGCCTTCCAGCGTGACGAAGCTGTTGGGCACCGACGTCATGGCGAGCTGCCGCCCGGACAGGTCGAAAGCGATCGATTTGATCACCGACGTTCCCGCGTCGATGCCGATCAGCAGGTCTTTCATGCCGCAAATTCCGATTGGTTGCGAAGGCGGTTCACGAGGGCAGTCATTTCGTAGAAGAGGCAGGGAGTGCCCGCTAGGACACCCCCTGTGCAGGTTTCATTCCGACAGGACGAAGGGAGCGGTGTACTTGTCGACATTGTCCTTGGTGATGAGAAGGCAATCGAACAGCTGCTTCTCGGTCGCCGCGCCGGTGGCTCCGGTCTTGATGAACGAATCCGCCTGCTGCACGGCCTTGGCCGAGAAGATGGCGACCGGCTGAAGCACGGTGTACTGCAGTTCGCCGGACTTGATCGCCGCAACCGCATCCGGGGAGCCGTCGAAGCCGCCGACCTTGATGCCGGCGAGCTTGCCGGCTTCCTTCAGCGCCGCAACCGCGCCAAGCGCCATCTCGTCATTGCCGCTGATCACGGCGATGATGTCGGGATTGGCCTGCAGCATGCTCTGCATCTTGTCGTGGCCCTGGGTACGATCCCAGTTGGCGACCTGCGAAGCAGCCTTTTCGAGATCCGGGTACTGGCTCAGCACAGTCGCGTAACCGTTCGAGCGCGTAGCGGCGTTGTTGTCAGACGGGGCGCCGAGCAGTTCGACATATTTGCCCTTTTCGCCGACGGCCTGCACCCACTGCTGGGCACCGAGAGCAGCGCCTTGCGCGTTGTTGGAAACGAGCTGACCCTTGGCGAGGCCTTCCTGATTGATCTCGGCATTGACGAGGAACACCGGGATGTTGGCTGCAATCGCCTTCTTCACCGCACCGACAGAGCCGTCGGCGTTGGCCGGATCGAGGATGATCGCCACCGACTTGTTGGTGATGGCGGTGTCGATCAAATTGCTTTCGGTATTGGTATCGCCCTTGTGGGCGCCGACATTGGCCGTGTAGCCAAGCTTCTCGGCCTCGGCCTTGGCGACGTTGCCCTCAGTCAGCCAGTAGGGGTTGGCCGGATCGTTGACGATGATCGAGATCAGGCCCGCGGCTGACGCGGCGGCCGTGAACCCAACGACCATCGCGGCGGCGAGCAGACTTTTCAGCATGGTTTTCATGTACATTCCTCCAATGATTACGCGGTGTTGCTGCCAGTTCACCTGGCAGTCTTCCCTTGGGCAGGATTGGCCGGTTCGGCCTTCCCCCGTTTCTGAGAAGTCGGTTGGCCACCTGTCGCGCTTGGGAGCTTGCTACGGCGGCGATACTGAACGGCATTGAGGAGCACGGCGAGCACGATGACCGCGCCCGTGAACACTGTCTGCCAGTAGGATGAGATGCCGATGATCACCAGACCGTCGGACAGGAAGCCGATGACGAAGGCCCCGAGCAGGGTTCCGCGGATGTTGCCGCGGCCGCCGGTCAGTGCCGCGCCGCCGATGACGACGGCCGCGATGGCCGTCAGTTCGTAGGTGGTGCCGGCGGTCGGTCCAGCCGACGTCAACTGCGAGGACAGGATCAGGCCGGCAATAGCGGCACAGATACCCGACAGCACATAGACGGAAATCTGCACGGTCTTGACCGGAACGCCGGAGAGTTCGGCCGCGCGTTCATTGCCGCCCGAGGCGTAGAGCCAGCGCCCGAAAGCGGTGCGGTTCAGGACGATGCTGCCGATGAGCGCGATAATCGCGAGAACCACGACGCCCGTCGGCACGCCGAACAAGCGGTTGAAGCCAAGCGCATCGAAGCCGGTGTTTCCGAGCTCCGGCTTGCCGCCGAGATTGTTATAGGTCAGGCCGCTGGTCATCAGCAGTGCCAGGCCACGCGCCATGTACATGACGCCGAGCGTGGCGACGAACGCCGGAACCTTGAAGCGCGCGATGAGCACGCCGTTGATCAGCCCGACGACCGCGCCCAGCATGCAGGCCAGCACCGCGACCACCCAGACTGGCGGATAGAGAACGACGCCCAGCCAGGTCAGCGTCACCCCTTGCATCAGGAATCCGGCAACGACGCCGGCCAAGCCTAGCGTCGACCCCACCGACAGATCGATGCCGCCATTGAGGATGACGAGCAGCATGCCGATCGCGAGGATTCCGAAGATGGCGACATGCGAAGCCATGGTCAGGAAGTTCGCCACCGAGAGGTAGTAGGGCGACAGGATCGAGAAGACGACGATGATGACGATCAGGGCAAAGAAGGCACGGCCCTCGAGCAGCAACTTGGCGAGATCGAAGCCTTCGCTCGCGCTTGGACTGGACTGTTTTCTGGCCTGGCTGACGTCGGTCATGGGTCTGGGCTCCGAAATTCTGGTGATCAGGCGACCACGGCTTCGCCGGAGGCGGCCATGATCTGCTCTTTGGTGGCGTTGGCGCCGAATTCAGCTGAAATCCTGCCACGCCGCATGACGACGATGCGGTGGGCAATGCTGAGGCATTCGTTGACCTCAGAGGTCGAGAAGATTACCGCAAGCCCTTGAGCGGCGCGTTCGCTCAACAAGCGGAAGACCTCGGCCTTGGCGCCAACATCGATGCCGCGGCTCGGCTCGTCGAGGAGGATGACCTTGGGGTTGGTCGTCAGCATCTTGCCGATGACGACCTTCTGCTGATTGCCACCCGACAGCGATC
>NZ_RZOM01000840.1:0-2801 GCF_003999175.1 Mesorhizobium sp. M7A.F.Ca.ET.027.03.2.1
ATGAGTCTCTCTATGGTGCTTTCCAAGGACCCTGAGACTTGATTGTCGGGCAGCAGGATCGCGAATTCACCGGCGCCGATGCGTCCGATCAGCGCGCGCGGTGGCACGCACGTCTTCAAGCGCTTGGTGAAGGCGCGGATCAACTCGTCGCCCTGGCTGTAGCCGATGGCGTCATTGATCTGCTTGAAGCGGTCGATGTCGATATCGATGAGGAACATCGGCTCGCCGGTCCGGCTGGTCGCGCATGCCGCCTCGGCAATCTTGCCGACCATCGCCGGGCGTGCCACCAGGCCGGTCAGCTTGTCGAAATGGGTTTCCGTGAAGACGAAATCCGCCGATTCATCGACGCCGGCGAAGAAGGACATCGCGGCGACCGACGCCGCCAGTGCGCAAAGAGCGGCCATCACCGGGACCATCAAGTCCGCGGAGATGCCGGCAAAACCATCGCCGAGACCGAGCTTCAGGCCCCAGAGCCCGAGGACGAAACTGCCGAGACCCGAACTCGCTATGGTGAGCAGTCGGAACACCGGTGTTCGCTTCGGGTTGCTGACGGCGAGCATTGAAAGTTCCCCTGAGTACGGGGCTTTCTAGCGGATATCTCCTTAAAATGAGTTTCCGCGAATGAATCCAATTTTATTGGACCGAAAGTATTTCTTGAGCGGATCAATGCGCCTGGCGCTGAAACGATTCAGTTGGCGCGCTTTAAGCTTCGTGTCTTCAAATATCCGCCATTTCAAAACCGTCGCGCACCTTTGGCCGGAAGGCGTTAGTCTCGTCCGCCGTCGGTCTGCTTCAATTCGTCGAGCGTCGGCATGGAAACGATATGATAGCCGGAATCGACATAGTGGATTTCGCCGGTAACCCCGGAAGACAGATCCGACAACAGATAAAGCGCCGAGCCGCCGACCTCGTCGATGGTCACCGTGCGGCGCAGCGGCGAGTTTCGCTGCTGGTAGGAAAACATGTGGCGCGCATCGGAAATGCCGGCGCCGGCAAGCGTGCGCACCGGTCCAGCCGATATGCCGTTCACCCTGATGGCGCGCGGACCGTAGTCGTTCGCAAGATACCGGACACTCGCCTCAAGCCCTGCCTTGGCGACGCCCATGACATTGTAGTTCGGCATGACGCGGACCGACCCCGCATAGGTCAGCGTGATCATCGATCCGCCGTCCTTCATCAAGGTGGCCGCATGGCGGGCGACCTCGGTGAAGGAGTAGCAGGAGATCACCATGGTGCGGACGAAATTGTCCCGGCTGGTGTCGGCGTAGAGGCCTTTCAGCTCGTTCTTGTCGGAAAAGCCAATGGCGTGGACGACGAAATCCAGCCCGCCCCATTCCTTGCCCAGAGTCTCGAACGTGGCCGCGACAGAATCGCTGTCCTCGACGTCGCACGGCACGACCAGCGAGGCGCCGAGCTTGTCGGCCAGCGGCCTGACCCGGCGTCCGAAGGCATCACCCTGATAGGTGAAGGCGAGTTCCGCCCCATGTTCGGATAATTTCCGGGCGATGCCCCAGGCGATCGAATGATCGTTGGCGACACCCATGACAAGCCCGCGCTTGCCCTTCATCAATCCGTCCATGGCCGGCAAATCCTTATGCGGAATAGCGCTGGAAAACGAGCGTGGCGTTGGTGCCGCCGAAGCCGAACGAATTGGACAAGACAGTGTCGATCCTGGCGTCGTCGATGCGCTTTCGCACGATCGGCATGCCCTCGAATTCGGGGTCGAGGGTCTCGATATGGGCGCTTTCGCCGATGAAGCCGCCCTGCATCATCAGGATCGAATAGATGGATTCCTGCACGCCAGCCGCGCCCAGCGAATGGCCGGTCAGCGACTTCGTCGAGGTGATATACGGCATCTCTGAGCCGAACACCTCGCGGATCGCGCCCATTTCCTTGGAATCTCCCACCGGCGTCGAGGTACCATGGGTGTTGATGTAGTCGACCGGTGTGGAAACCGTGGCCAGCGCCTGGCGCATGCAGCGGACCGCGCCCTCGCCTGAAGGGGCAACCATGTCGTGACCATCCGACGTCGCGCCATAGCCAACGATCTCGGCATAGATTTTCGCGCCGCGCGCTTTGGCATGCTCAAGCTCTTCCAGCACCAGCACCCCGGCGCCCCCGGCGATGACGAAGCCGTCCCGATTGGCGTCATAGGCGCGGGAAGCGGTCGATGCCTTGTCGTTGAATTTCGACGACATCGCGCCCATGGCGTCGAACAGGTCCGACATCGTCCAGTCGAGATCCTCGTGGCCGCCGGCAAAGATGATGTCCTGCTTGCCCCACTGGATCAATTCATAGCCATTGCCGATGCAATGCGCCGAGGTCGAACAGGCCGACGAGATCGAGTAGTTGACGCCGTGGATCTTGAACCAGGTGGCAAGCGTCGCCGATGCAGTCGACGACATTGCCTTCGGCACCGCGAACGGACCGATGCGCTTGGGACTGCCGTTCTTCAGCGTCGTTTCGGCAGCTTCGACGATGGTGCGGGTGGATGGCCCGCCCGATCCCATGACGATGCCGGTGCGCTCATTGGTGATGTCGCTCTCGCCGAGGCCCGCATCCGCGATCGCCTGATCCATGGCGACATGGTTCCAGGCAGCCCCCTGGCTCAGGAAGCGCATCGCACGGCGGTCGATCATGGCCGATGGATCGAGCGTCGGCGCTCCCCAGACCTGGCAGCGGAAGCCGTGTTCGGCGAAGGAATCGGAGAAGCTGATGCCGGATCTGGCGTCATGCAGAGAGGTCTGCACCTCGTTGGCATTGTTGCCGATCGACGACACAATGCCGATGCCTGTGACTAC
>NZ_RZOM01000841.1:0-2794 GCF_003999175.1 Mesorhizobium sp. M7A.F.Ca.ET.027.03.2.1
GTACGGTCTTCTACACCTTCTGGCGACGACCGCCGCCGGTTTTTTGATTCGTTGCCTTTTTCAGGCAATCCAATCCAGAGCGCGCCGCCCGGAGGCGGTCGTGGGACCATCCATCCTGGAATGCATTCGTGGAGGAAAAATGATGCGGGACGTGGATTGCGCTTCGCGGGCAGCGATTTTCGGCGAGCGGGACGTCGCACGCCCACCGTGACGGTGCGAATCGTCTTGCCGCCATCCGGACGGAGGACAGGGCCGCGTCGAATCGCGGCTCTGGACGCGCGTCATCACAGGTTCATGCGGCGCGCTTCAGATCCCGCAGATCACTGCCAGCCGAGGCAGCCGAGCGGCATGCATCAGAACTTCATGCTGAGGCTGCCCTTGATGACGCGGCCTTCGCCATAGATGCAGCTGAGGTCGGCATTGCTGCCGGCCTCATAGCAGGTCGAATAGTAGGTCTTGTCGAACAGGTTGGAGACATTGAGCGCTGCCTGCCAGCCATTCTTCTTGTAGCGCAGTGCTGCGTCGACCAGCGTGTGGCCGGGCACGTTAACCGTGTTCGTATTGTCACCGAAGCTGGCGCCGATATAGCGCACGCCGGCGCCGGCGCTCAGGCCCTCGAGCACGCCGCTGCCAACCTCATAATTGGCCCACAGCGATGCCTGGTGTTCCGGCACCCTGGCCGGGCGGTTACCGATGACGGCGGCGGCATCGCTGGTTATCTCCGCGTCGAGATAGGTGTAGGCCGCCGTCATGCTGAGGCCGGAAGCCAGATCTGCGTTGGCCTCGATCTCCAGGCCGCGATGGCGGACTTCTCCGGTCTGGACCTGGTAGACGGGATTGGCTGCTGCCGTCGGCACATTGGTCTTGCGCAGGTCGAACAGCGAAGCGGTGATGAAGCCGGGGAAGAAGGTCGGCTCGTATTTCAAGCCGACTTCATACTGCTTGCCCAACGACGGCAGCAGCGCGTCTCCGGACTGGGTCGGGCCGATATTGGTGGTGAAGGATTCGGCATAGCTGGCGTAGGGCGTCAGGCCGTTGTCGAAGAGATAGCCGATGCCGATATTGCCGGTGAAGGCATGGTCCTTCTGATCGTAGCTGCCTGCACCGTCGAGTCGGTTGAAATTGGTGTGGTCGATCCAAGCCTGCCGGCCGCCGATTGTCAGGACCCAGTGGTCGGCGATCTTGGACTGGTTTTGTGCATAGAGGCCGACCTGGCCGATCGTCTCCACGCGATCCGTAATGATGAGGCTCGGCGGCGTGACAGGGATCGAGTAGTCCGGGTTCTGGGTGTCCAGCGGCGGACCCGCCCCGTAGCCGTTGCGCCCGTCGACCGATTGTCTGCTGTAATCCAGACCGAACAGCAGCTTGTTTTCGACCACGCCGAAGTCAGCCTTGTACTCGGCCTGGTTGTCGACGTTGAACAGCCTTGCCGTCTCATCCACGGTGAACAGCGTGCGCTGCACCGTATGTTCGTCTGCGCCGATGTATGGGCCGCCAAGCCACTCGCCAAAATAGAGCTGCCGGTAGTCGGTTTCCTGCTGCGAGTAGCGCAGGTTTTGCCGCACCGTCCAATGGTCGTCGAACTCATGGCTGAACTGGTAGCCGATCGAACCATGGTTGGCATCGAAGCGGTCGAAGTCGGGCGAGCCGGTGAAGAAATTGCGCGGCAGATTGCCATACTGCGCCGGCAGAAACTGATTCGTCGTCAGCCTGTCCCACTGGTAGTTGGCCAGGATGGTCAGCGAGGTCTGCGCATCCGGCTGCCACCTGAGCGCCGGCGCGACGAAGATGCGGTCGTTGCGGGAATAGTCGGTTTCGAGCGCGCCGTTGCGAACCAGGCCGGTCAGCCGGTAGGACCACACGCCGGCATCGTCGATCGGGCCGCCTATATCCAGCCCGGCCTCGACGGTGTTGAAGCTGCCATAGCTGAGGAAGCCGTCATAGATCGGCTTGTCCGTCGGCCGCTTGGTGACGGCATTGACCATGCCGCCAGCCTCGTTCTCGCCGTAGAGCACCGAGGATGGCCCCTTCAAGACTTCGATTCGCTCCAGCCCGTAGGGCTCGATCTTGAAGCCTGAGAAATCGATCACTTTCTGCGGCAGCCCGTCGCGATAGATCGCCGACGTGCAGAGGTCGAATCCACGAATCAGGCATTGGTCGAAACGATCGTCGACGCCCCATGGCGAGATGGTGACGCCGGCGAGATAGGACAAGGCGTCCTCAAGCTGCCCTGGCTGGCGATCATCGAGCTGCTTGCGGGTCACCACCGAAATCGAGCGTGGAATCTCCTTCAGCGGCGTGTCGGTTTTCGAGCCGGTGGTGGTGTTTTTGGCGATGTAGCCGTCATCCGGTCCGACCGGGCTGTCGCTCTGTCCCTCGACATTGATCGGGTTGAGCTCGGTCGCGGCTTCCTGCGCAAGGGCCTGGGTGCAAAGCAGGGTCGAAAGCGATGCGACCACGAGGCCCCGGGTCCGGCTTCGCCGCCGCGCCGCACGATATGCACTCAACCGCATCTTGATACCCTCACTGCCCGCAATGCGCGCAGGACCGTTTCGCCTTGCGCCAATTTAAATTTGTTGACTCGGTTGGTCATCTTCAATGTTGACTATGGAAGTCATGTTTCATAGTCAACCGACCATCGGCTGCCGGCAGCCAGATTTTTGAATGCGTCGTTTTGGAGAAAACCCGTGCCTGAAATCCACGCCCAGCCGGCTTTCCGCACAGGCGCTGCGCGATGATGGCAGCCCTTGAATCCCACAGGGCTGACCGTCTCCGAGGTCGGATCACCCGGCGC